>NZ_JBLVOL010000121.1:0-36900 GCF_053543755.1 Achromobacter semiaridum
CATCCCGCCGCAGACATACAGCAGTTGCCCGGTCATGAACCCCGCCTGCCGGTCCAGAAACATCGCGACGCTGTGCGCAACTTCTTCCGGCTGACCCACCCGCTGCACCGGAATGGACGCTTCCAAGGCCAGCGTCTTCGGCGCCCCCGGGGGGTTGGACTGGTTGAACAATTCAGTGGCGATCGGCCCGGGCGCCACGGTGTTCACCGTGATGCCGTCCGCCGCCAGTTCCAGCGCCCACGTGCGCGTCATGCCGGCCAGCCCGGCCTTGGACGCGCCATAGACCGTGCGCCCGCCCTTGCCCAGCGCCGCGCGGCTGCCGATATTGACCACGCGCCCGTACTTCGCCTCGCGCATCGCAGGCAGCAGCGCCTGTAGCAGCAGCACGGGCGCGGTCAGGTTCAAGGCCAGCGTGCGCTGGAGATCGGCCTCTGTCACGTCTGCGATATCCGCCACCTGAATCATGCCGGCGTTGTTCACCAGGTGCAGCACACGGCGCTCGGCCGCAAGCGCTTGCGCGGCCTGGCGCGTGGCGGCCGCATCGCCCAGGTCGACCGAACGGAAAGTCTCGCCCGGCAGCACCGCATCGGGCGGACGGCGGCTGAAATTGACGACCTGATAGCCGTCGCGAAGCAGGCGGGCGACGATGGCGCGGCCGATGCCGCGGCTGCCGCCGGTGACAAGTGCGATGGGCGTGTTCATTGCGCGGTGATTCCTTGGTCTTTGATGAGCCCGCCCCATTTCTTGCGCTCGGCGCGTTCGAAAGCGGCCAGGTCGGGGCCGAAAAGCGTACCGGGTTTTGCACCCATGGTGGCGAAATTCGTCGCCACGGCAGCGCTTTGCAAGCCGCTGCGCGCCGCCTCGATCAGCTGCTTGACCACCGGCGCCGGCGTGTCGCGCGGGGCATACAAGGCGAACCACGCCGTCACGTCAAAACCGGGCAAGCCGGATTCGGCAACGGTCGGCAGATTGGGCACCGACGCGTCGCGTTCGGCCGACGTCACGGCCACACCGCGCACCAGGTTGCCGTCCTTGATCTGCGCCAGCGCGCCGGGCAGGTTGTCGAACAAAAGGTCCACCTGCCCGCCCGCCACGGCCGGCAGCGACGCCGACGTGCCCTTGAACGGCACGTGCAACATCGTCACGCCCGCCATCGCTTCGAAGTAGGCGCCGGTCAGGTGCACCGACGAGCCGATGCCCGGCGACGCGTAGGTCAGCTTCTTGTCGGGCGACTGCTTGGCCGCGCGGATGACGTCGGCCACCGTCTTGTAGGGCGACTTTGCGCTGACGGCAATCACGTTGGGCGTGGTGGACACCAAGGCAATCGGCACCAGATCGCGTTCGGGATCAAACGCCATGTTGCTGTACAGGAACTGGTTGATGGTCTGCGTGCCGATGGTGCCCAGGCCCAGCGTGTAGCCGTCGGCCTTGGCGCGCGCCACGTAAGCCATGCCGATGTTGCCGCCCGCGCCGGGCTTGTTTTCGACCAGCACCGTCTGCTTGAGCCCGGGTTGCAAGGCATTGGCGATGGCGCGGCCAAAGATGTCGGCGCCGCCGCCCGGGGGATACGGCACCACCACGGTCACAGGGTGGTCGGGATAGCCCGCGGCATGCGCCACGGGCAACGCCAACAGCGCCAGGGCGGCCAGCGCCAGCCGGCGCCGCCCGACGCGCGGGGAAACGGATTGGGTCATGAACTTGTCTCCTGTCGAACCCGCTGTTTGCGGATTTCTTTTGAATTGAACGAGGGCGAAAACGGCAGCTTGTTACGACGCCCGCTCAAAGTACGTAAATACGTACTATAGTTATAAAAACATAGAAATCGAATAGGAGACAAGCAATGAAACGCTGGACGCAACGCCCCGAAGGATCGACCTGGGGCGACTTCGGCCCCGACGACGAGTTGGGTCGGCTGAACCTGCTGACCGAGGAAAAGGTTTTGCAGGCGGTGCGCGAAGTGCGCGCGGGCAAGGTGTTCTGCCTGTCGCTGCCGCTGGACCTGCCTGGCGGCAACGTGCTCAACCCCCGCCGCCATGCACCCACGCTGAAACCCACGTTCCGTGAAGGCACGCCGTACCTGAACTTTGCGATGTCGCAGTTGCAGCCCGAGGCCGTTGACGTGCTGTCCGACGACCAGGTCACGCTGTCGATGCAATATTCCACGCAATGGGATGGCCTGTGCCACGTCGGCGCGCTGTTCGACATCCAGGGCGACGGCGAAGCGCGCCGCGTCTACTACAACGGCTACGCCGCGGGCGTGGACGTGTTTGGCGGCACTGACCCGGATACGTCGGCCGACGCCTGCTGCCCACCCGGCGGCTCGTTCGCGCGCAAGCTCAGCGTCAGCCGCTATGCCGAAAAGGGCATGCAGGGGCGCGGCGTGCTGGTGGACCTGGAACGCGCGTTCGGCCCGGGCCGCACCTTGGTCGGTCATGAGCAGCTGCAAGCGGCCATGCGCGAACAGAATGTGCAAGTAGAAACGGGCGACATGCTGGTGCTGCGCACCGGTTTTGCCGAACGCCTGATCGAAATGAACGGCCAGCCGGACCCGCACGCGCTTGAACAGACCGGCGCGGTGCTGGACGGCGCCGACAGCGCCTTGCTGGACTGGATCAGCGCCAGCGGCGTGGCCGCCATCTGCGCCGACAACTACGCCGTGGAATCGTACCCGGCCCGCACATCCGGCCCCGGCCATTCCATCCTGCCGCTGCATCACCATTGCCTGTTCAAGCTGGGGGTGCCGCTGGCCGAGCTTTGGTATTTGAAGGACCTGGCCGATTGGCTGCACGCCAACGGGCGCAACCGCTTCCTGTTGACCGCCCCGCCGCTGCGCATGCCCGGCGCGGTGGGTTCACCCGTGACGCCCATTGCCACGGTGTAAGCCATGACGCAGCCTTTTTCGACCTTTGCCGCGCACCTGGACGCGCTGGCAGACCGCCGCCCCGACGCCAGCCTGCTGATCGACCAGAACGTGCCGATCAGCGCGCGGCAGCTACGCGATCAAAGCCGCGCGTTGGCGGCGGGCCTGGCGCATATCGGCGTGCGGCCCGGGCACCGCGTGGCGGTGTGGTTGCCCAACTGCGCCGCCTGGGTAGAGTCCTTTCTGGCGTGCGCGCATCTGGGCGCGCTGGTGCTGGCCGTCAACACGCGCTTTCGCGCGCTGGAAGTGGCCGACATATTGGGGCGGGGCCAGGCAGACTGGCTGGTGTTCTGGCCGGGGTTCAAGGGCATTGATTTCGCGGGCATTCTGGCCGACGTGCCGGCACAGGAGTTGACGCGCCTGCAAGGCGTCGTGGCCATTGCCGACTCTGACGCGGGCGCCCCCTTCGCATCCCTGCATGGCAAGCCCGCGCATCGCTATGCCGACCTGCTCGCCACCCAGGCCCCGCCCCCTTCCCCGCACGGCAACGCCGGGGTGCTGTGCTTCACCACGTCCGGCACCACGTCCAAGCCCAAATTCGTATTGCACGACCAGCAAACGTTGCTGCGCCACGGCGCCACCGTGGCTGACGCTTTCGAGTACGACGACGACAGCTGCATCCTGGCCAGCGCACCGTTTTGCGGCGCGTTCGGCTTTGCCACCTTGGTGGGTGGCCTGGCGCGCGGCGTGCCGGTGGTATGCGCGCCCGTATTCAACGCCGCCGAATCGGCCGACGCCATCGCCCGCCATGCCGTCACGCACACCTATGCCAACAATGAAGCGTTGGTGGGCATGATGCAGGCGGCGCCGGCCAGCGCGTTCCAGTCCGCCCGGCTGTTCGGCTTTGCCAGTTTCACGCCCGCGCTGGACAACATGCTGGACCTGGCGCGCCAGGCCGGCGTGCCCTTGACCGGCCTGTACGGCTCCAGCGAACTGATCGCGCTGGTGGCGGGCCAGCCCCGCGATCCGGCCCAGGGCGACGTGGCGGCCCTGCACCAGCCCGGCGGCACCCTGATCTACCCCGACGCCCGCGTGCGCGCCCGCGACCCGGACAGCGGCCAAGTGCTGCCGCACGGCCAATCGGGCGAAATCGAAATCCTGTCGCCCAGCCTGATGCAAGGCTATCTGGACAACCCTGAGGCGACCCGCAACGCTGTCACCGCCGACGGCTATTTCAAGACGGGCGACCTGGGCTACACGCTGACCGAACGCCAGTTTGTGTTCCAGACCCGCATGGGCGATTCGCTGCGCTTGTCGGGCTTTCTGGTGAACCCCGTGGAAATCGAACAGGTGGTTGAAACCCTGCCTGGCGTGCGCGCCTGCCAGGTGGTGGGCGCCACGCGCCATGGCAAGTTCGTGCCCTACGCCTTTGTGCTGCTGCAAGACGGCGCGCATGCCGATCCCGCCGCTTGGACCGCCGCGTGCAAGGCGGCGATGGCCGGCTTCAAGGTGCCGGTGGGTTACACGGTGCTGGACGCCTTTCCCTCGGTGGAAAGCGCCAATTCGGTCAAGATCCAGAAACATCGGCTGCGCGACATGGCAAACGCTATGCTCTCGGATCCCTCCTCACCGCCCGCGCCCTGACCCCATGCCCGCCCGCAAGCTTTTTTCGCGCAGCCCCCAGCCGCTTTACCTGCAAGCGGCGGCGCTGTTTCGCAGCCATATCCAGAATCGAACCTGGCGGCCGGGGCAACAGATTCCGCCGCTGGAATCGCTGATGGAAACCTATGGCATCTCGCGGGCGACCATCCGGCAGGCGTTCGGCCTGTTGGAACAGGACGGGTTGATCCGGCGTTCACGCGGGTCGGGCACCTTCGTCAACGCCGAACTGCCGGAAACGCCCACGCTGCTGATACCCAAGACCTGGGCCGAAACGGTAGAACTGAGCAACCAGCTGGGCACCGTGTCGCTGGTGGAATCCAGCGCCGACTCCCCCTTGCCCGACACGCTGGGCATGCCTTGCGAGGCAGACCGCAGCGGGCTGTTCCAGTATTTGCGGCGCGTGCACACCACGGATGCCGGCCCCTTTTGCTACAGCGAAGTGTTCCTGGAAAGCGGACTGTTTCGCAAGCATCGCACCCGCATCCAGAAAAGCACCGTGGCGCCCGTGCTGGACCAGTTCTACGGCACCCGCATCACCGAAGCGCGCCAGGTGTTGAACGTGATTGAAGCCGGCCAGGAGTCGGCCGAATCCTTGCAGATTCCCGTGTCGTCCCCGGTGGCGGAGCTGCGTCGCTACGCCTGCATCGACGGTCGCGTGGTGTATTTCGCGCGGCTGGAATTTCCGTTTCGCAAAGTGCGGATGGAATTCGATTTGCTGGCCCAGCGCTGACGGGTCAAGGCCCAGGCCCCGCCCCGCCCTCGCCACCATCGCCCAAGGAGCCCATCGCCCGTCCACGCCACTTTCGCGGCCCGCCCCAAAAAAGCCAGAGCGCCATCAAGGCGCCAGCAGGTTTTCACATGATCCGGCACAAGAGGAGACAAACCATGGCTTACGCCAAGATGCCCCGGATTTCCATGCAATGCCGCAGCACGATTACCCGTTTGTTCGCCGCTTCCGCCCTGGCGGCGGCGGCTGCCACCCCGGCGTGGGCGCAGCAGCCGGCCGCCATCTCTGACGACATCGTCAGGCTGGGCCTGATCCTGGACATGAGCGGCGTGTACGCCGACGTGACGGGCAAGGGCAGCGCCACCGCCGCCGAGATGGCCATCGCCGATTTCGGTGGCACGGTGCTGGGCAAGAAGATCGACCTGATGGTGGTGGACCACCAGAACAAGGCCGACATCGCCGCCGCCAAGGCGCGCGAGTGGTACGACACGCAGAAAGTGGACGCCATCATGGACGTGGCGGGGTCCGCGCCCGCGCTGGCCGTGCTGGAAGTGGCCCGGGAAAAGAAGAAGATCGTGGTGTTCAGCGGCCCAGGCACGGAACGCATCACCAACGATTTATGCTCGCCTTATTCGGTGCACTACACCTACGACACCTGGTCGCTGGCCAACACCACGGCGCGCGCCACCGTTGAAAAGGGCGGCAAGAGCTGGTACTTCCTGACGGCCGACTACGCCTTTGGCCACACACTGCAAGCGTCCGCCACCGAGGTCGTCAAGGCCAACGGCGGCACGGTGCTGGGCGCATCGCGCCACCCTTTGGGGTCCAGCGATTTTGCGTCCTATCTGCTGCAAGCGCAGGCCAGCAAGGCGCAAGTGGTCGGCCTGGCGAACGCGGGCGGCGACACGGTTAACGCCATCAAGGCGGCCAGCGAATTCGGCCTGACCAAGGGCGGCCAGAAAATGGCCGGCCTGCTTCTGTACATCAACGACATCCACGCCATCGGCCTGGACGCCGCCGCCGGCCTCACCTTGACCGAAGCGTTCTACTGGGACATGAATGACCAGACGCGCGCCTGGTCGCAGCGCTATTACGACAAGCTCAAGAAGATGCCCAACATGAGCCAGGCGGGCACGTATTCGTCGGTGATGCACTACCTGAAGGCGGTGCAGGCGGCCGGCACCGACGCGCCGGAAGCCGTGATGAAGCAGATGAAGTCCATGCCCATCAACGACTTCTTCGCCACCAACGGCCGCATCCGCGAGGACGGGCGGATGGTGCATGACATGTACCTGTTCGAGGTCAAGCAGCCGTCGGAATCCAAGCGGCCGTGGGACTACTACAAGCTGGTCGCAACGCTGCCGGGCGACCAGGCCTTCATGCCCTTGTCGAAGTCGACCTGCCCGCTGGTGAAGAAGTAGCAAGCCCGCTCCAGGCGGTGGCGCGTCCGAATACGCTAGGATGAGCGCCACCGCTTGGAGATTTCCGCATGCCCACCGCCGCGCCGCCCCCCGGTTCCCCTTCCAACGCCGCCCCCCCTTCATCCGCTGCCCAGCGTGCAAGCGCGGCCTCGGGTTCGTCCACGGCGACCCCGTCATCCGATCCCGCCGCCGCCGCTGCGCCCGAGCCGGCGCGTGGCCCCATCGCCGCCACCATCGCCGCCGTCATCCGTGATGGCCACGTGCTGCTGGTGCGCCGCGCCAACCCGCCCGACGAAAATTGCTGGGCTTTCCCCGGCGGCAAGATCCACGCCGGCGAGCCATTGGAAATCGCCACTGCGCGAGAACTGCTGGAAGAAACCGGTGTGGTGGCCGAGCCGCTGCTTGTGTTCGACGCCGTCGACGTCTTCGACCGCGACGAGGCCGGCGTGCTGCGCCGCCATTTCATCTTGATCGCCATGCTGTGCCGCTGGCAGTCCGGCGAGCCGGTCCCGGGCGACGATGCGCGCGACGCGCGGTGGGTCCCGCTGTCGGACCTGGAAGGCCACGAGCTGGCCACCAGCTTCGGCGTGGCGCGGCTGGCGCGCAAGGCGGCGGCATTGATGTCAACGTTGTGAATCCCCGGCGAAACCTCGTCGATGTTTGAACCCTATTTGTCTCGCTGGAATCTCGTGCCTGCCGGCGCCCCCCGTCCAGACCCATGCGGCGCGCCTGCTGCGATGGGTGGTGGGCGTGGTGCGGCTTGCCGGAATGATCGGGTAAGGTGTATGCCCTTCACCCCTTATCTCTTCATTCCTGGAGTCCTGAATGACCGGATTGTTTATCGTGGTGGCGGCGCTGGCGTTTCTGATGCTGGCGGCGTATCGAGGCTATAGCGTCATTTTGTGCGCGCCCATCGCCGCCATGGGCGCGGTGCTGTTGACGGACCCTTCCGCGCTGGCCCCGGTGTTTTCGGGCATCTTCATGGAACGCATGGCGGGGTTTGCCAAGCTGTATTTCCCCGTGTTCCTGCTGGGCGCCGTGTTCGGCAAGCTGATCGAGCTCTCCGGCTTTTCGCGCGCCATCGTGCAGGCCGTGCTGCGCATGATCGGGGCCGAACGCGCCATCATCGCCATCGTGCTGGTCTGCGCGGTGCTGACCTACGGCGGCGTATCGCTGTTTGTGGTGGTGTTTGCCGTTTACCCGTTCGCGGCCGAAATGTTCCGCCAGGGCGGCATCCCCAAGCGCCTGATGCCGGGCGCCATTGCGCTGGGTGCGTTCACCTTTACGATGACGGCGCTGCCGGGCACGCCGCAGATCCAGAACATCATCCCCACCACCTTCTTTGAAACCACGACGTGGGCCGCGCCATGGCTGGGGCTGATCGGCGCTGCCTTCACGCTGACGGTGGGCGTGACGTACCTGGAATGGCGCCGCAAGCGCGCGGCGGCGGCCGGGGAAACCTATGGCACCGAACTGCGCAACGAACCCACCACCCCGGCCACGGAACGCAACCACCACCCGCTGATCGCGCTGCTGCCGCTGGTGGTCGTGGGGGTGATGAACTTCCTGCTGACGCGCTGGATTCCGGGCAGGTATCCCGCCGGTTCAGAAGTGGACCTGCCCGGCCTGGCCAAACCCATGCCCATCAACGCCGACGACCAGGTCGCGCTGTGGGCCGTAATGGGCGCGCTGATTGCCGGCATTGCCACCATCCTGCTGTTCTCGTTTTCGACCATCAAGGCGCATTTTGCCGAAGGCAGCAAAAGCGCCGTGTCGGGCGCGCTGCTGGCGTCCATGAACACGGCGGCCGAATACGGCTTTGGTGGCGTCATCGCGGCGCTGCCCGGCTTCTTGCTGGTGGCCGACGCGCTCAAGGCCATACCCGATCCGCTGGTGGGCGAAGCCGTGGCGGTGACGTCGCTGGCGGGCATCACCGGGTCCGCCTCGGGGGGCATGAGCATCGCGCTGGCCGCGATGGCCCAGACCTTTATCGACGGCGCGGTGGCCGCCGGCATCCCCATGGACGTGCTGCATCGCGTTGCCGCGATGGCCAGCGGCGGCATGGACACCTTGCCGCACAATGGCGCCGTCATCACGCTGCTGGCGGTTACCGGCCTGACGCATCGCCAGTCGTACGGCGACATCTTTGCCATCACGCTGATTTCAACGCTGTCGGTGTTTGTGGTGATTGCGGTGTACTACCTGACCGGCATCGTCTGATCGAATGCGGTGGCGAACACCTGGACCAGCCACTGCGTGAAAACGCGCACCCGCGCGGACACCTGCCGGTTCTGCGGATACAGCACCGACACCGGCATGGGCGCGGGCGGCAGGTGCGGCAGCACGATGCGCAGATGGCCGGCCGCCAGTTCGCGCTCGACGCGATAGCGCGGCACCTGCACCAGGCCCAGCCCGGCCAGCGCCGCGCTGGTGTAGAGCTCGGCGCCCGTCACGCTGACCACCGACGCGGGCCGCGCCGTGACGTTGCGCCCGTCCACCATGAAATCCAGCGCAATGGCGCGCCCGCTGGCGCTGGACACATAGTCCACCGCACGGTGGTGCGCCAGATCATACAGGCCGGCGGGGGTGCCGAAGCGCGCCAGATAGGCGGGGCTGGCCACGGTTACCTGCGGCATCAGCGCAATCTGGCGGCCCGCCAGCGAAGAATCCTGCAAGGCGCCCGCGCGCAACACGCAGTCCACGCCTTCGCGCACCAGGTCCACCAGCCGGTCGTCTTCGCCCAGGTGCAGGACAATATCGGGATAGCGTTCCAGAAAGCCGGGTAGCCCCGGCATCACGAAATACTTGGCCAGCGTGCCCTGCGCGTTAACGCGCAGCAGCCCCTTGGGCGCGGTGTTCAGGAATGCGCCGTCGGCCTCTTCCAGGTCGGCCAGCAGGCGCACGCAACGCTGGTAGTAAGCCTCGCCGTCGTGCGTCAGCCGGACCTGCCGCGTGGTGCGTTCCAGCAACCGTGCGCCCAGCCGCTGTTCCATGCGCTTGATGAGGTTGGTGACGGTGGCGCGCGGGATGCGCAGGTCTTCGGCCGCCAGTGAAAAGCTGCGCCGCTCGGCGATGCGGACGAACACCTGCATTTCCTGGAATCGGTCCATGTCTTGGCGGGGATTATTAATGCAAATGAAATGATGTTAGCGATTATCGGGTAATTATTTTCGGTTTGGAATAGTTCATGATTCGTCTCAAGCCGGGTGTTTAAGCCGAAATCACACCCGAACATCGCAGGCCGATATCCGAAGCTTCGCCTCTAGCCCTACGCCCCGCGCCCCACGCCCTTTTTTGAACCGGAGATTCCCAATGAACAAGCAAGCCCCCGAACAAGCATCTCGACGCGTCGCCCTGGTCACTGGCGGGTCGCGCGGCATCGGCGCCGCCATCGTGCGCCGCCTGGCCGCCGACGGGTACGCCGTGGCCGTCAACTATGCCTCCAGCGCGGCGCACGCCGACACCCTGGTCAGCGACATTCGCCAGGCCGGCGGCCGCGCGTTGGCGGTGCAGGCGGACGTGGCGCGCGCCGACCAGGTGCGCGCGATGTACGACAAAGTGGAAGCCGAGCTGGGCACGGTACACGCGCTGGTCAACTGCGCAGGCGTGTTGATGGTGCAGCCGCTGGCGGATACCACCGACCAGGCCTACGACCAGACATTCGACATCAATACGCGCGGCACGTTCAACACGCTGCGCGAGGCCGCCACGCGGCTGGCGGACGGCGGCAGCATCATCAACGTGTCCAGCACCACCGTGGCAACGAACCTGCCCGGTTACGCCATCTACATCGCCAGCAAGGCGGCAGTCGAAAGCCTGACGCGCGTGTTTTCGAAGGAATTGCGCGGCCGCCGCATCACGGTCAACGCCGTGGCCCCCGGCCCCGTCGCCACCGAGCTGTTCCTGAAAGGCAAAAGCCCTGAGCTGATCGAGCACTTTGCCAAGATGCCGCCGCTGGAACGGCTGGGCCAGCCGGACGACATTTCCGGCATCGTGTCGTTCCTGGCCGGCCCGGATAGCGGCTGGATCAACGGGCAGGTGCTGCGCGCCAACGGCGGGCTGGCATAGCGATGCGCCGGCGCGGGCGGGCGGCCAGGCGCGTGCCTCGTGATAATGCGCGCGCCGCGATATGGCCACTCTGCCCCGCGCCGACCGTGCCTTTTCAGAACCGATACTGTGCGGTTGCGACCACGGTGCGCGGCTCGCCCACCTGGATCTGCCCCGCGCTGGTGGCGGAGCCGTAGTAGGTCTTGTCGGTGATGTTGCGCATCGCCAGGCGCCAGTCCCACTTGCCTGTCCGGTAGCCCACCAGCGCATCCCAGCGCGCGTAGCCGGGCAACGTGGTCAGGTTGGTGTTGTCGGCGTAGCGTTCGCCCACGAACGTCAGCCCGGTTTCGCCATACAGGCCGTCGGCCGGCTTGTAGGTCAGGAACACGCTGCCGTTGCGCCGCGCCACGTTGCTGACGCGATTGCCCGCCATGCCGTTGTTGTCTTCGATAATGGACGCGTTCTGCAAGCCGATTCCGCCCCGCAGATACCAGTTGCCCATCAGCCGGCCGGCGGCGGTCAGCTCAATACCGCGCGACCGCTGCTTGCCGGTCAGCAGCACCAGCGTGGGGTCGTTGGGGTCGGTGGTGCGGCGGTTATAGAGTTCAAGCTGGTACAGCGCCAGCGTGGTGCTCAGTTGCCCGTCCAGCCAATCGCTTTTGACGCCCACTTCCGTCTGGCGCGTGTGTTCGGGGTCCAGGTCATTGGTGTTGCCGCGCGCGTTTGGCGTGATGCCGATGGTGCCGCCGCCCGTGGGCGAAAACGTCTTGCTATACGACGCATAGAAAGAATGGTCGCGCAGCGGCGTCCACACCAGGCCCACGCGCGGGCTGACACCGCTGCTGTCGTGCGAGGCCGATGCGTCCAGCAGGCGGTTGGTGGAATCGATGCTGAAACGATCCATGCGCACGCCCAACAGCACCTGCCATGCGTCATTCAGACGGATCTGGTCCTGCACGTAATAGCCCTGGCTCTTGACCTTGTGCCGCGCATCGCTGCTGACGGCCATGCGGCCGTTGTGCTGCAAGGACAAATCCGGGTCGTACAGGGCCAGCGCCGGAACAGGTTGCGCGCCGGGGCCGCTGGTGGCCGCGGTATACAGGGTGGGCGAACGGTCCTGCTGCGCCAGTTCCACCCCGAACAGCACGCGATGCTCGATGCCGCCGGTATGGAACAGGCCTTCCGTTTCCAGGTTGTTGGTGATGTTGCGGGTGCTCAGATCCTGCTGCCAGCGGGTGCGCGTGACCTTGCCCGTGGCGGCGTTGTAGCCGGTCAGGTAGGTGTTGTCGAAGTCGCTGTCCAGCTTGAAGACGCCCAGCGTGTAGCGCAGTTGCCAGTCGGGCGCCAGCGTGTACGCCAGCCGTGACCGGAACGACTGCGCGCGGTCGTCGATGTAGTCGCGGTCAGGGTCGCCGTAAACGGTGCCGCGGCCCACGTCGGCCGGGCGGCCATTGACGCTGGGGATGCCGCGATCCGGTGTGCGGTCGTAGCGGCTGTATTCGTACTGCACCAGCCAGTCCAGGTTGGGCGTGATGCGCCAGTTGATGGCGGGCGCCACCAGCTGACGCGTGCCGCCGATCTTGTGGCGGAAACTGTTGCTGTCTTCCTGGCCCACGTTCAGGCGCACGCTGACGTTGTCGGAGGGGTCGGCGCTCAGGTCGCCGTAGACGCTGCGCAAATCCCAACTGCCCGTCTGCGCTTCGATGCTGGATTCACGGCCGGGCTGCGGCGCCTTGCTGACGCGGTTGACGATGCCACCCTGGCTGCCCCGCCCGTACAACACGGCGGCCGGCCCTTTCAGCACTTCGATGCGTTCAATGTTGTGCAGGTCGCGCACGTACTGGCTGTCGTCGCGGATGCCATCCAGATAGAAGTCGTTGCTGGCGTCAAAGCCGCGTATGCGCACGGAGTCGAACCGCGTGTCCTGCGCGCTGGATACGTTGGGCATCCCGGATAGCGCGTCGCTGATCGTCGTGATGCCGTAGTTCTGCACGTTTTCAACCTTGACCGTGTCGATGGTCTGCGGCACGTAGCGGGCCGGCGTCTGCGTGCGCGTGGCGGTGGTGACTTCGGGCACGCGCGGGTCGTCGGCATTGGCCCCTTCGACACTGATGGCCGGAAGTTGCGCCGTCTGGGCTAGGGCCTGCGGCAGGGCGGATGACAGGGCCAGGGCAAGTGCCCAGGACAGGCGGCGGGGGACAAACGGCGGATGCATCGCAAAGCCCTTGATCGATTCAGGTTAACGAAAGCCGCGATGCTATCGAGAATCGATTCTATTTACAAATGAGAATTATTTTCCGTTGCCCAAGGGCAACAAGCTCATCCGTCTGCATGACGCGTCCGCCGGCACGGACCTGCCCCGCGCCCCCCCGGAAACTCGCGAATTCGCGAGCTTGCTCATCCGTTGCGGCGATGCGCCCCCTCGCCCGAGAGGGCGAGTCTTGCCATGCGTTGTTGTGGATTTTGCTTTCTTCACTCCGGAGTTTGACCTACGGCCAAGTCTGGCCAGCCGGACGAGATTTGCATGAGACGGCACCCGGAAGGTCTGGTTTAGGCTGACCCGGCAGTACTCCGACTCACCTTGATCGATTGGACGAAAGCAAATGAATCAACTCATTCATACAGACTGCCATCCCTTCACCGCCGCGGGAAACATGAAGCAGATATCCGCCTTTTATGAGGAGGGACGTCGAGTCATGTGGATGATGCTGCGTGCGCAACCGCGGCCGTGCTTCAACCACGAACTTATCGACGAAATCATGACCCTGGCGCGCGCCGCCAAGGATTCCGGCCTGCCGATCGACTTCTGGGTCACGGGCTCGCTGGTGCCGCAGATCTACAACGTGGGCGGCGACTTGAACTTCTTTGCCGAAGCCATCCGCACCGGCAAACGCGAAGCGCTGCGTGCCTACGCCCGAGCTTGCGTGGACTGCGTACACGCCGCCTCGCGCGGTTTCGATACAGGAGCAATCTCGCTGGCCATGATCGAAGGCACGGCGCTTGGCGGCGGCTTTGAAGCCGCGCTGGCGCACCACTTCGTGCTGGCGCAGAACAATGCGCGCATGGGCTTTCCGGAAATGGCGTTCAACCTGTTCCCCGGCATGGGCGGCTATTCACTGGTGGCGCGCCGGTCCGGCATGAGGCTGGCCGAAGAGCTGATCAGCTCGGGCGAATCGCACACGGCGGAATGGTTCCACGGCAAGGGGCTGGTGGACACGTTGTTCGAACCGGGCGAGGCGTATCGCGCCACCCGCACGTTCATCGACGTGATGCGGCCCAAGCTGAACGGCATACGCGCCATGCTGCGCGCTCGCCAGCGCGTGCTCAACCTGTCGCGTTCCGAACTGATGGACATCACCGAGGACTGGGTGGAAGCCGCGTTCTCGATTGACCCGAAGGACCGCGCCTACATGGAACGCCTGGTGCTGGCGCAGAACCGTCGCAGTGCCGTCAGCAGCGACGCCGCGCAGGAAGCCACCATGCACTAAGCAAGCCTGCCGCGGCGCGGGCGGCATCAAGCAATCAGATGCAGCCGGCGCCGTTGGGCCAACCAGGTGACGAATTCGGACGCGGGCATGGGCTTGGCGTACAGGTAGCCCTGCTTGGCGTCCACGCCCAGCGTGTCCAGGAACCCGGCTTCTTCGGTGGTTTCCACGCCTTCGGCGATCACCTTCAATTCCAGCGTGCGCGCCACCGCCACGATGGCGCGGGCCAACGCCTGCGACACCGGATTTTCGTTCACGCCGCGCACAAAGCTGGCGTCCAGCTTGATGGCGTCCAGCGGTATGCGCGCCAGTTGCGACAGCGACGAATAGCCGGTGCCGAAGTCGTCCAGGTGCACGCGCGCGCCCAGTTGTCGGAACTGCTTGATAAGGTCGATGGCGGCGCCCTCGTCTTCGATCAGGCAGCTTTCGGTAAGCTCGATATCCAGCATGCACGGGTCCAGCCCCGCGTCGCCGATGGCACGCATGAAGTCGCTGACCACGCCCTTGTCATCCAGCTGGCGGGCCGACATGTTGATGGCGATGCGGATGTTCAAGCCGTCGCGTTTCCAGGCGGCGGCTTGGCGCGCCGCTTCGCGCATCACCCACACGCCCAGCGGCGAGATCAGGCCGGATTCTTCGGCATAAGGGATGAAGGTGCCGGGGCAGACCATGCCGCGTTCGGGCGAGCGCCAGCGCAGCAAGGCTTCAACGCTGTGTACTTCGCCGGTGCGGCCGACCAGCTTGGGCTGGTAGTACAGCATCAGGTGGTTCTCGGCCAGGGCCTTGCGCAGGTTGGTGTCCAGCCACACGTAGTCGGCGTTGCGGCGGTCCATGTCAGGCTGAAACACGCGGTAGGTGTGGCGCCCTGCTTCCTTGGCCACGTACATGGCGATGTCGGCGCTGCGCACCACGCTGTCCAGGTCGGCGCCGTGATCGGGGTACATCGCGATGCCGATCGAACAACTGGTGTAGACCTCGATCAGGCCTTGCCGGAACGGCTCGCGCAAGCGTTCGATGATGCGTTCGGCGGTGGCTTCCAGTTCCCAGGCCTGCGCCTGTTCCTGCAACACGATGAATTCGTCGCCGCCCAGGCGGGCCAGCGTCTGGCCGGGCGACAGGCAGGTTGAGATCGCCACCGACACGGCCTTGAGCAAGCGGTCGCCAAAGCCGTGGCCGTAGTGGTCGTTGATGCGCTTGAAGTTGTCCAGATCCAGGAACAGCACGCCGCCGCGCCCCTCCTGCCCCGCCGCCAGCGCCGCCTTCAAGCGCGCGGTGATGGCGTGGCGGTTGGGCAGGTTGGTCAGCATGTCGGTGTTGGCCAGCACGCGCAGGCGTTCCTGCGCCGCGCGTTCTTCGGTAATGTCGGTGCCCGAGCAGATCAGGTAGACGCGCTTTTCACCGCTGCCGCTGGTGACGAACTTATTGCGGAAAAGGAATAGGCGCGGGCCCTTGACCGTGTTGATCAGGCGTTCCACTTCGTACGACTGCCCGCGCTTGTAGAACTCGGCGATATTGCGGCGCGAGGCAATGGCCTCTTCGCGCGTCATGAACATTTCGAACACGCTGCGTCCGACGATGTCCTGTTCGCGCTTGCCCGTGTATTCCTCGCTAAGCTTGTTGAAGCGTTGCACGCGGCCGTTCTGGTCCACGATGACGATTACCGAATTGGCCTCGGACACTACGGTTTCGGCAAACGACAGGCCTTCAACCAGGTCCTTGGCGACCGACTCGGTATCGGAATGGGCGGACGCGGTGCCGGCCCATTCATTGGGATTGATCTTGCGGCCCACCAGGTGCAAGCGCAGCACGTCGCCATACAAGGCGATGTCGATGCGTACGCTGGAGGTAATCCCCGTCAGCTTTCGAACAATGTCAGCCTGATCCGGCCTGAGCGCCATCGCGACATTCGTCGCCCCCTTGATGGCGGCCAATTCCATGGCGTCGCTATCGGCCGACAGACGCCAATAAGGGCTGTGCGTACCGAAGTGCGTGTACAGGATCGACTTTTCGTCTTGATTCTCTGTCATCGTGGTATCCCCCCACTGTCCTAGGCTGGACCGCAAAGAACATTACGGCCTAGTCCGAACAGGGTCAATACCCGTGTGCGGCGCACAAATCCTGTATTGCGAATTATTGCATCGGCTTTTCCGCCGACCGGCCGCACGAAGCACTTCCCATCGGCAATTAATGCGTGGTTTCCCCTTTGCACGAACGTGTTGTTGCGCGATGCCCGGTGGCGTTGCACAAAAAATAACGCCGAAGATTCGCGAGAATCTTCGGCGTGCGATCAACAACAATAAGGCGACACCAGGCCAATGTCCCGGTCGATGTCCCGGGCCATGTCCCGATCAATAAGGCGGGATCAGTCCCCCTTCACACCCGCCTCGTCGATCACCTTGGTCCAGCGGGCCAATTCGGCAGACACCCGGGCGCTGGCATCGGCCGGCGTCGTCCAGGTGGCGATGGCGCCCTGGTTCAACAACGAAGCCTGCACCTGCGGCTTGGCCAGAATCTTCTTCAATTCGCCGTTCAGGCGGTCGATCACCGGCGCGGGCGTATTGGCGGGCGCAACGATGCCGAACATCGAGCTGACTTCAAAATCCTTCAGGCCCGCTTCGGCAGCAGTCGGCACATCAGGCAGCGCGTCCACGCGCTTGGGCGAGGTCACCGCCAGCGCGCGCAGCTTGCCCGCCTTGATGTTGGCCTGCGCGGCCGGCACGGTTTCGATCATGCTGAGCACCTGGCCGCCCATCAGATCGGTCATGGCGGGGCCGCTGCCCTTGTACGGCACGTGCAGGATGTCGACACCCGCCGTTCGCTTGAACATTTCGCCCGCCAGATGCTGCGGCGACCCGTTGCCGGCCGACGCCATGGTGATGTAGCCGGGCTTGGACTTGGCCAGCGCGATGAATTCGGACAGCGTCTTGGCCTGCACCGACGGGTTCACCACGAACACCAGGGGCACGGTGCCTACGATGGACACCGGCGCAAAGCTCTTTTCCACGTCATACGTGACGCGGCCGCGATACAGCGCGGCGTTGATGGAGTGGCTGGTCAGCGCGCCCATCAACAGCGTGTAGCCGTCGGGTTGCGCCTTGGCGACCTGGTCCGCGCCGATGTTGCCCGCCGCCCCCGCACGGTTTTCCACGATGACCGATTGGCCCAGCGCGCCCGTCAGTTCCTGCGCCAGCACGCGGCCGATCACGTCGGTGGCGCCTCCGGGCGGGTACGGCACGATCAGGCGGATGGGCTTGTCGGGATAGGCATCGGCCGACAAAGCTGGGGCGGACACGCCGGCGCACAAGGCCAGCAGGGAAAACAGGACGGCACGGCGCGGCCGCAGACGCAGGTCTGACATATAGGTCTCTCCAGCCGGGATGAGTATAGGAATGGACGGACGCCCGGCTCGTCAACCGCGCCAGTGTAGGAGCCGAAACTTGATTGAAGAATCAGAATTTTTCTATCGACTGATCGGAAATTTCGATCAGTATTTTGGGTTCCGAAAACCGCTTGCAGCCGCTTTCAAAGGCTGGCTATGATCTTGCACCTGGATTATCAATAATATTATCGGGACTGAATATGACGGACGAGACCAAGGGCGCCAAGCCCGCGATGGGCCCTTTTGACAGCGACAGCGCAACCGCGCAGGGCGTGGCGCGCGGGCTCACCAACTACGGCGACAAGGGCTTCTCGCTGTTCTTGCGCAAGGCGTTCATCAAGGGCGCCGGCCTGTCGGATGACGCACTGGCTCGTCCCATCATCGGCATCGTCAACACGGGCAGCAGCTACAACCCGTGCCACGGCAATGCGCCGCAGCTGATCGAAGCCGTCAAGCGCGGCGTCATGCTGGCGGGCGGCCTGCCGATGGACTTCCCGACCATCTCGGTGCACGAGAGCTTCTCGCAGCCCACCAGCATGTACCTGCGCAACCTGATGTCGATGGACACCGAGGAAATGATCCGCGCGCAGCCCATGGACGCCGTGGTGCTGATCGGCGGCTGCGACAAGACCGTGCCCGCGCAGCTGATGGGCGCCGCCTCGGCCGGCGTGCCCGCCATTCAGTTGGTGACGGGGTCGATGCTGACCGGCTCGCATCGCGGCGAACGCGTGGGCGCCTGCACCGATTGCCGCCGCTACTGGGGCCGCTATCGCGCCGATGAGATCGACGCGCCGGAAATCGCCGACGTCAACAACCAGCTGGTCGCCAGCGTGGGCACCTGTTCCGTGATGGGCACGGCCAGCACCATGGCCTGCATCACCGAGGCGCTGGGCATGATGGTGGCGGGCGGCGCGTCGGCTCCCGCCGTTACCGCCGACCGTGTGCGCGTGGCCGAACGTACGGGCGCCACTGCCGTGGCCATGGCCGCATCGCGCCTGACGCCCGACCAGATCATCAACGGCAAGTCCATCGAAAACGCCTTGCGGGTGCTGTTGTCGATCGGCGGGTCCACCAACGGCATCGTGCACCTGACCGCCATCGCCGGCCGCCTGGGTATCGACATCGATTTGGCCGGGCTGGACCGCATCAGCCGCGAAACCCCCGTGCTGGTCGACCTGAAGCCGTCGGGCCAGCACTATATGGAAGACTTCCACGACGCCGGCGGCATGCTGGCGCTGCTGCGCGAGTTGCGGCCTTTCCTGCACCTGGACGTGATGACGGTATCCGGCCGCACGCTGGGCCAGGAACTGGATGACGCACCCGCGCCCTTCAAGCAGGACGTGATCCGCACGGCCGCCGCCCCCATCTACCCGGTGGGCGGCCTGGCCGTGCTGCGCGGCAATTTGGCCCCGGGCGGCGCCATCATCAAGCAGTCGGCCGCCAACCCCAAGCTGATGGAACACGAAGGCCGCGCCGTGGTCTTCGAAGACGCCGAGGACATGGCGCGCCGCATCGACGACGACGCGCTGGACGTGACCGCCGACGACATCCTGGTGCTCAAGCGCATCGGGCCGACCGGCGCGCCGGGCATGCCGGAAGCCGGCTACATGCCGATCCCGAAAAAGCTGGCGCGCGCCGGCGTCAAAGACATGGTGCGCATTTCGGATGGACGCATGAGCGGCACGGCGGCCGGCACCATCGTGTTGCACGTCACGCCCGAATCCGCGATCGGCGGCCCGCTGGCTTACGTGCAAAATGGCGACCGCATCCGCCTGTCGGTCGCCAACCGCGAAATCGCACTGCTGGTGGACGATACCGAACTGGCGCGCCGCGCGGCCGAAAACCCGATCACGCGTCCGACGGCAGACCGCGGCTACCGCAAGCTGTTCCTGCAAACCGTGACGCAGGCCGACCAGGGCGTTGATTTCGACTTCCTGCGCGCCGGCGTTACGCACGACACGGTGCCCAAGAAGTAAATGGGCCCGGTGTAACTTATCTGGCTTGGAACCCCTGGCGCGGATCGCCGCAAAGCAAACCGACCCGACAACCCTCCGACATGAACGCCATCACGCCCGACGCCCTGCAAGCAGAGGCCCCCGACGCCACGCAATCCGCGGTGGCAGCCCTGGAAGAAGACATCGTCTTCGGCCGGCTGCATCCGCGCCAACGCCTGACCGAAGACGAGCTGATGGCGCGCTTTTCCATGAAGCGCCATGCGGTGCGCCAGGTGCTCACCGAGCTGGAACTGTTGGGCGTGGTCGAAAAAAAGCGCAATGTCGGCGCCGTGGTGCGGACATTTTCCGCACGTGAAGTCATGGAGCTGTACGCGTTGCGCGAGGTGCTGGAAGTTCACGCCGCCAGCCAGATGCCGCTACCCGTTCCCGAAGCGCGGCTGGCGGCTTTGATCACGGTCCAACGCGAACACGACGCCGCCGTGGCCGACGGCGACGCACGCCGCGTGTTCCGCAGCAACCAACGCTTTCACCGCGAATTCTTCGGCCTGCTGGACAACGCGGTGCTGGGCCAGGCCATCGAGGAATACGCCCGCCGCACCCACCCGATCCGCTTCGGCACCCTGGTCGCCGCCGGCCCTCGCGAACGCGCCAGACAAGAACACTGGGCCATGATCCACGCACTGCGCGACGGCGACCGCGAGGCCTTGATGACAGTCTGCCGGGACCATTTGCTGCCTTCGCGCGACGCGTATCTGGCGTCGGAGCAAACGCGGCTGCGAGCGTGATGCGCGGCGCAGGCAGGGCCGATTCGGCTTAAGCCCCCGGTTCGGCCAGGACGCGCGGCCTGACTGTTACCCAAGTTGGCGACTCGCATCGCAAGCCCTACTTGGAAATACGGATAAGCCCCACGAACGCGCCAAGAACACCCCCCACGAACGCGCCCGACGAACGCCCCATCACCGCCCCCTCACCTGCCTTGCAACGCCAGATATTCCCTCAGCGTGCCCACCAACGCCGCCGCCGCTGGCGACAAACTACGGTTGCGTGACGTGACCAAGCCAATCGACCTTTCCGCCACCGGCCCGATCAATGGGCGTTGCACGATCCCCGTCTGCGATACCGCGCCGGCGGCGATTTCGGGCAGGGCCGCCACACCGAAGCCGCATTCCACCATCGCCACAATGGTCGTCAGGTGCTCGGCTTCGAACGCGGGCGTGAAGCGGATGCGGTTTTGCAGGAAGGCCCATTCCGTGTATTGCCGCACGCTGCTGGGCTGCACCATCGACACGTGCGCGGCATTGGCGGTGTCGGCCCAGCGCAGCGGACCGCCTGATTTTGCCAAGGCGTGCGACTCGGGGATCAGCAGCAAAAAGCTGTCGGACATCAGCGGCACGTAATGCAGGTCGGCGTGTTGGGGGTCGGCGGCGGTCAGGGCGAAGTCCACCTCGCCCGCGCGCACGAGGTCGAACGCGGGGCCCGACAAGGTGTCGCGCACTTTCAGGGCGACGTGGGGGTGTTCCTGCCGATAGGCCATCAGCACGCGGGGCAGCAGGCGCGCGGCCAGCGACGGCAAAGCGGCGACCGACACCTGGCCCTGTTCCGCGCTGGTGACGCCGCTGACGGCGGCAATGGCGTCGCGGAACGCAACCTGCAAGGTGGCGGCCTGCTGCATGAAGACCTCGCCCGCCGCCGTCAGCCGCACCGTGCGCGTCGTGCGGTCGAACAGGCGTACGCCCAACGCCTCTTCGATGCGTTGTATCTGCGTGGATAGCGCCGACTGCGACAAATGCAATTGGGCCGCCGCCTGCCGGAAGTTCAGCGTGCGGCCCAACACCAGCGTGGTATCGATGTCGCGCATCGAAAGATTGATCTGCATGTCCCCAAACACCTCGGTTTTTATTGATCTGGTTTATCGATCATTCTATCCAAAAAATCTGATTCATCTATCAAACCGGCTTCTCTACACTCGCCCCCAACGACGATGCAATGACAGGAGCAAACCATGCAGACGGACGCAACTGCGCTGCCCAACCCGGGCGCGGCGCATGCAGTGGTGGTGGGTGGCGGCACGATGGGCGCGGACGTGGCGGTGGTGCTGACGCGCGCCGCCTGCCGCACCACCGTGATCGAATCGAACGCCGAACGCGCGGCGGGCCTGCCCGCGCGCGTGGCCGAAAACCTGAAGACGATCGGGCGCGAAGCCAACGCCCCGCTGCTGGCCACGGCTGCCAGCCTGGACGACGTGGACTGGTCCACCGTGGACCTGGTCATCGAATGCATACCCGAACGGCTGGACATCAAGCAGGCACTGTTCGCGGACCTGGCGCGGCGCGCGCGCCCTGACGCCATCCTGGCCAGCAACAGCTCCAGCTTTCCGATCAGCGCCATCAGCCAGGGCCTGGACACGCGCGGCCGCATGTTGGGCCTGCATTTCTTCATGCCCGCGCACCTGGTGCCGCTGGTGGAAGTGGTGCTGGGCGAAGCCAGCGATAACGCCTGCGCCGATTCGTTGATAGCTTTCATGCGCCGTTGCGGCAGCGTGCCGGTCAAGGTCAAGCAGGATTTACCGGGCTTTCTGGCCAACCGCTTGCAGCACGCGCTGTCGCGCGAGGCGTTTGACCTGATCGACCGTGGCATCGCGTCCCCGGAAGACGTGGACGCCGCCGTACGCTTCGGCTTTGGCTTTCGCTTCCTGGCGGCCGGCCCCGTCATGCAGCGCGACCACGCCGGCATCGACGTACACGCCGCCGCGGGCGCCACGATGTATCCCACGTTCTGCAACGCCGATCACCCCGCGCGCTGCCTGACCGAACGCGCCGCCGATGGCCGTCACGGCATGAAGGCGGGCGAAGGTTTCTACGCCTGGACGCCCGAAACCATTGCCGCCGAACGTGCCCGCTACGACCGTTTGCTGCGCGCCGGCCTAGACCTTATCAACCCGGAACTGCCGGAGATCCAGCCTTGAACGCCCCTGCCCTGCCGCGCGCCGCGCTGGCCGAATCCCCCGTCATCATCACCGTGGCGCCCAACGGCGCCTACAAGAAAGCCGCCGACCATCCGGCCGTGCCGCTGACCGCCGACGACTTGGCGCGCGAAGCACGCGCCTGCCTGGATGCGGGCGCCGGCATGATGCACATGCACGTGCGCAAGCCGGACGGCAGCCACCTGCTGGACGCCACCGCCTATCGCGACGCCCTGGCCGCCGTGGAACGCGCGGTGGGCCGCGAGTTGCTGGTGCAGGTCACCAGCGAAGCCGCCGGCGTGTACAAGGCGGCCGAGCAGATTGCGTTGGTGCGCGAACTGCAACCCGAAGCCGTGTCGATCGGCCTGCGCGAAATCGCCGTGCCGGACATTCCCGAGGCCGAGCTTGCAGCGTTCCTGGCCTGGTTGGCCGAGCGCCGCATCATGACGCAGATCATCCTGTACGACGAAGGCGACGTGCGGCGTTGGTTGTCGTTGCGCGCGCGCGGAATGGTGCCGCCGGGCGCGTGGTCGGTGCTGTTTGTGCTGGGACGCTACAGCGCCGGGCAGACCTCGTCGGCGTATGACCTGCTGCCCTTCCTGGGCGCGTACGATCAGTCCTTGCCCTGGGCGGTGTGCGCGTTCGGCCCCGAGGAAAACGCCTGCGTCACAACGGCGGCGGCGTTTGGCGGCCACATGCGCGTGGGCTTTGAAAACAATTTGAAGCTGCGCGACGGCAGCATCGCGCCGGACAACGCCGCGCTGGTGCGTCAGGTAGCGGACGGCGCACGCGCGCTGGGCCGCCCTATCGCCACCGCCGCCGACGCGCGCCGCATCTACGGGGCCATTGCCTGAACCCGTAGACGTATCCCCGCCGCTGCCGGATTGTGGATGGCGGATCGCGTGCCTGATGCCTCGCCGGATCAATCCGGCCAGCGCGTCCGGCACGCTTTTTTTATCGCCCGGCAATCGCGCGTGCGTCGCCGCGCCATTGCAGCGTTCTTACCTGCCCCCGCCGCGATAGCGCCGCGCCGGGCTTGCTTATTGCAGCGCCGCAAAAGTGTTTCGCCGTCATGCAACATTGACGCAATGTAAAAGCACTGCTAAAAACTTCGACATCCGCACGTTCAATGCAATACCCCGACTGTTCAAGTGAGGTGGTGTGTGCAAAACGAGTCTGATGGCTACACCAAGCCTCAGGAGCTGCGAAGTTTTCTGTTCCTGACGGCTGTCATGGCCCCCGTCCTTACGGTCATCATCGTGGCGGGCTACGGGTTCATCGTCTGGTTCTATCAGCTGATCGCCGGCCCCCCGGGCAGCTGATGCCACGCGACGGAAACCCTTCCATGTCCGTGCTCCCCCCAATGCGCCGCCCCCGGCGCCGCCCGAGCTGCACATCGCCAGTCTGGTTGTGCATGCCCAGCCCCACCGCCTGCCCGACGTGCGCGCCGCCATCCTGGCGATAGCGGGCTCGGACATCCACGGCGCGTCCGACACCGGCAAGCTGGTCGTCACGCTGGAAGCGCCCACCACCGACGACATGATGGCGCGGATCTCCGAGATCCAGCGCCTGGATGGCGTACTGGCTTCGGCGCTGGTCTACCAGCATGCCGACACGCTGGCCGCGATGAACGAGGAGATTGGCGATGCCCATGGCTCGTAGAGATTTCATCAAGCAATCCGCCGCCGCGGCCGCCGCCACCGTGGCCGGCATTCCCATCGTCGGCATGACGCAGAACATCGTGACCGAATCCGAGGCGGCCAAGCTGAAATGGTCGAAGGCGCCCTGTAGGTTCTGCGGGACCGGCTGCGGCGTGAACGTCGCGGTCAAGGACAACCAGGTCGTGGCCACGCACGGCGATTTCAATGCCGAGGTGAACAAGGGGCTGAATTGCGTCAAGGGCTATTTCCTGTCGAAGATCATGTACGGCAACGACCGGCTGACCACGCCGCTGTTGCGCATGAAAGACGGCAAGTACGCCAAGGACGGCGAGTTTGCCCCCGTGTCCTGGGACCAGGCCTTTGACGTGATGGCCGAACAGTTCAAGCGCGTCCTGAAAGACAAGGGACCGACCGCGGTTGGCATGTTCGGCTCGGGCCAATGGACCATCTGGGAAGGCTACGCGGCACTCAAGCTGATGAAGGCGGGGTTTCGGTCCAACAACCTGGACCCGAACGCGCGCCATTGCATGGCGTCGGCGGCGGTGGGTTTCATGCGCACCTTCGGCGCCGACGAACCCATGGGCTGTTATGACGACATCGAGAACGCCGACGCCTTCGTGCTGTGGGGCTCGAACATGGCCGAGATGCACCCCATCTTGTGGACCCGCGTGACCGACCGCCGGCTGTCCGCGCCCAAGACGCGCGTGGTGGTGCTGTCCACCTTCGAGCATCGCTCGTACGAACTGGCCGACCTGACGCTGACCTTCACGCCGCAGACCGACCTGGCCATCCTGAATTACATCGCCAACTACATCATCCAGACCAAGCGGGTGAACCGCGATTTCGTCGACAAGCACACCGTATTTCACGAAGGCAATACCGACATCGGCTATGGCCTGCGCCCCGACCATCCCTTGCAAAAGGCGGCCAAGAACGCGGACAAGGCGGGCGGATCCAAGCCCATCACCTTCGATGAATTCGCCAAGTTCGTCTCGAAATACGACTTGGAATATACGTCCAAGCTGACCGGCGTCCCGCAAAAGCAATTGCAGGATCTGGCCGAACTGTACGCCGACCCGAAAATCCGCGTGACCTCGTTCTGGACGATGGGTTTCAACCAGCACACGCGCGGCGTCTGGGCCAACAACATGGCCTACAACATCCACCTGTTGACGGGCAAGATCTCGACACCCGGCAACAGCCCGTTCTCGCTGACGGGCCAGCCGTCGGCCTGTGGCACGGCGCGCGAGGTGGGCACGTTTTCGCATCGGCTGCCGGCCGACCTGGTGGTGACGAACCCGAAGCATCGCGCCCACGCTGAAGAAATCTGGCAGCTGCCCGCCGGCACCATCCCCGACAAGGTGGGCGCGCATGCGGTGTTGCAAAACCGCATGTTGAAGGATGGCACCATCAATGCCTATTGGGTGATGGTGAACAACAACATGCAGGCCGCCGCCAACCTGATGAACGAAGGGCTGCCCGGCTACCGCAACCCGGCCAACTTCATCGTGGTGTCGGACGCCTACCCCACGGTCACGACCATTTCGGCCGACCTGATCCTGCCCACCGCCATGTGGGTGGAAAAAGAAGGCGCCTACGGAAACGCCGAACGGCGCACGCAGTTCTGGCATCAACTGGTGAACGCGCCCGGCGATGCGTGTTCCGACCTGTGGCAGCTGATGGAGTTTTCCAAGCGCTTCAAGGTGGAAGAAGTCTGGCCGGCTGACCTGCTGGCCAAGAAGCCGGAGTATCGCGGCAAGACGCTGTTTGACGTGCTGTACGCCAACGGCAAAGTCAACAAATTTCCCAATAGCGAATTGAATGCGGAATATGAAAACCAGGAAGCCCGGGCATTCGGCTTCTATGCGCAAAAGGGCTTGTTCGAGGAATATGCCGAGTTCGGCCGGGGCCATGGCCACGACCTGGCACCCTTCGACACCTACCACGAGGTGCGCGGTTTGCGCTGGCCGGTGGTCAACGGCAAGGAAACCCTGTGGCGCTACCGCGAAGGCAGCGACCCCTACGTGAAGGCGGGCGCGGGCTTTGAGTTCTACGGCCACCCGGACGGCCGCGCCATCATCTATGCCCTGCCTTACGAGCCGCCGCCTGAATCGCCGGACAAGGAATACCCCTTCTGGCTGTCTACCGGCCGCATCCTGGAACACTGGCATTCGGGGTCCATGACGCGGCGCGTGCCCGAGCTGTACCGCGCCTTTCCAAACGCGGTCTGTTTCATGCACCCGGACGATGCGCAGGCCATGGGATTGCGGCGCGGCGTGGAAGTCGAAATCGAATCGCGCCGCGGCAAGATGCGCACCCGGCTGGAAACGCGCGGACGCAACAAGCCGCCGCGTGGCCTGGTGTTCGTGCCCTGGTTCGACGCCGGCCAGCTGATCAACAAGGTGACGCTGGACGCCACCGACCCGATCTCGTTCCAGACCGACTTCAAGAAGTGCGCGGTCCGGATCGTCAAGGTTTGACGACCACGGGGAGACAGCCATGAACCACCGCGCCGCCGCCATCGCCATCGCCCTAGTTGCGGGTGTGCTGTTGACTTCCGCCGCCCGCGCTGCCCCGCCGCTGGAGGTCGAAGACCCCATGCGGGGCCCCACGCCCATTGCCGACGAGACCGACCCGCCCTTGATCAGCCCCATCGAGAACAAGGACATCAAGCGGATGCGGACGTATTCGATGCAGCCGCCCACCATTCCGCACAAGATCGATGGCTATCAGATCGACAAGAACTACAACCGCTGCCTGTCCTGCCATGCCCGCGTGAACACCGAGGAAACCCAGGCGCCGCCGCTCAGCGTCACGCATTACATGGACCGCGACAGCAACGTGCTGGCCGAGGTGTCGCCGCGCCGGTATTTCTGTGTGCAATGCCACGTGCCGCAGGCCGAGGCCAAGCCGCTGGTGTCCAACACCTATGAGGACATCGACGTGATCCTCAAGCGCCTGACCGCCCCCGCCACAGGCAAGAAGTAACGGACAGGATGCCGCCATGGTCAAGCTTCTGAAGCGCTACTGGAACATCATCCGCCGCCCCAGCGTGCATTTCAGCCTGGGCTTTCTGACGATAGGCGGCTTTATTGGCGGCATCCTGTTCTGGGGCGCCTTCAACACCGCGATGGAGCTGACCAACACCGAAAAATTCTGCACCGGCTGCCATGAAATGCGCGACAACGTTTACGCGGAATTGAAAGGCACCATCCACTTCACCAACCGCTCGGGCGTGCGCGCGCTGTGCTCCGATTGCCATGTGCCGCACAACTGGACAGACAAGATCGCGCGCAAGATGCAGGCGTCCAAGGAAGTGTGGGGCAAGATCTTCGGCACCATCGACACGCGCGAAAAGTTCGTGGACAAGCGGCTGGAACTGGCGCAGCACGAATGGGCGCGTTTCAAGGCGAACGATTCGCTGGAATGCCGCAACTGCCACAACTACGAATACATGGACTTCACGCGCCAGAGCGTGCGTGCGCAGAATATGCATTCCACGTATCTGGCGGACAAGTCCAAGACCTGTATCGACTGCCACAAGGGCATCGCGCATACGTTGCCGCATATCCCGCCGGCGCAAACATCAAACGCAGCGCCGGCGGCCGGTGCCACCCAGGAAATCGCCAAGGCCGGGCCAGCCAAGGTGGAGCCCGCCAATGCGGCCCGCTGACGCGCCCGCGCCCCTGCTGGCCGCCAACGGCCTATGCTGCCCGCGCGGCGGTGTGCCGGGGCAAGGCGTGGGCCCGTTGCACTTTGATGTGCATGCCGGGCAGTTACTGCATCTGCGCGGCGCCAACGGCAGCGGCAAAAGCAGCGTGCTGCGCATGCTGGCCGGTTTGCTGCGGCCCATGGCCGGCTCGTTGCAGGCGCTGGGGCGGGACGTGTTCCGCGACCCGTCGTCGTACCACGCGCGCGTGGCGTATCTGGGCCACGCCAACGCGCTGTGCGGCGACCTGACCGCGCTGGAAAATCTGCGCTACTGCCTGCATGTGGCGGGCGTGCCGCAAAGCGATGACGCCATCACGGCAGGGCTGACGGCCTGGCGCCTGAACGCCTGCCTGCACACACCGGCGGCCCGTTTGTCGCAAGGCCAGGCGCGCCGGGTGGCGTTGGCCGCCGTCATGCTGGGCGGCAAGCCGTTGTGGCTGCTGGACGAGCCCGATGCGGGGCTGGACGCGGCCAGCCTCGAACAACTGTGGACCGAACTGAATGCGCACCTGGACGATGGCGGCGCGGCGGTGGTGGCCTGCCATCGGCAGCCCGCCACCGCTTCCAATCGCTTGCAAACCCTGAACATGGATGACTACGCGGATGCTGGTTACGCTGTCTCAGTTGGTGTTGCGTGACATCCGGCTGGCCTGGCGGCGACCCGCCGACACGCTGGGCGCGACGTTGTTTTTCGTGGTTGCCGGATCGCTGTTTCCGCTGGCGGTCGGCCCCGACCCGGCGCTGCTGCGCGCCATCGGGCCCGGGGTGCTGTGGGTGTGCGCGCTGCTGGGCATCCTGCAGAGCCTGCATCGCCCGTTCTCGCAGGACCACGACACCGGCGCGCTGGAACAGCTGCTGGTCTCGCCGCATCCGTTGCCGCTGCTGGTGGGCGTGAAGCTGGCGGCGCACTGGTTTAGCGGCTGCGTGCCGTTGATACTGGCCAGCCCCATCCTGGCATTGCAATTCGATCTGCCGCCGCAAGCCATCGGCGTGCTGGTGTTGTCCCTGCTGCTGGGCACGCCCACGCTGGCGTTGGTGGGCGGCCTGGGCGCGGCGCTGACGCTGGGCCTGCGCGGCGCTGCGCTGTTGCCCCTGCTGGTGTTGCCGCTGTATGTGCCGGTGCTGATATTCGGCGCGGGCGCGGTGTCTGCCACGCATGCCGGGTTGGGCGCGGGGCCGCAGCTATCGCTGCTGGGCGCATGCCTGTGCCTGGCGATTCTGCTTTGCCCCTGGAGCGCGTCCGCCGCGCTGCGCGTGGCGTTGGAATGAGGGACCCCATGCAGAAGCGACCTGTCTTCGATTCCGGTTCCATTGCAAGAGCGGAAGCAAGCGCCGGCTATGGCTGGATGCGCTATGCCTCTGCCGCGCTGTTCTACCCGCTGGCCGGTCGGCTGATTCCCTGGCTGGCGCTGGCCGCCGCATTGTTCGGCGCGGCGGGCTTGGTCGTGGGGCTGGTCATCGCGCCGCCGGACAGCCAACAGGGCGAGGTCTACCGCATTCTGTTCATACACGTGGCGGCCGCCTGGATGTCGATGTTGCTGTACCTGGTGATGGCGGCATATGCCACGCTGGGCCTGGTCTACAACACGCGCCTGTCCTTCATGATGATGCGCGCGCTGGCGCCCACCGGCGCGCTGTTCACGTTCCTGACCTTGTGGACCGGCGCGCTGTGGGGCAAGCCCACCTGGGGCGCGTGGTGGGTCTGGGATGCGCGGCTGACCTCCGAGCTGATTCTGCTATTTCTGTACCTGGGCTTCATCGCGCTGCAAGCGGCCACCGACGATGTGCGCCGGGCCGACCGCGGCGGCGCCATCCTGCTGCTGGCCGGCGTGGTCAACGTGCCGATCATCTATTTTTCGGTGCAATGGTGGAGCACCTTGCATCAGGGCGCATCTATCAGCCTGACCACCGCGCCCAGCATGGCGCGCATCATGGTGGCCGCCATGCTGCTGATGGTGGCGGCGTTCTGGCTGTACAGCGCGGCGGTGGCGCTGGCACGCGTGCGTGGCCTGATCGCGCAACGCGAACCGGGCGCCGTGCGCCCCAGCCGACCGGAGGCGCCATGAGCTGGGACGCGTTGTTCTCGCTGCAAGGCCATGGCCCTTACCTGCTGGGCGCCTACGGCGTGACGGCGGCGTTGATGGCGCTGGAGGTATTTTCGCTATGGCGCCGCGCGCGCAAGCGGTCCGGCATGCGCGCGCCGCGCCAGCAGTTCAGCCCGCCCCCATCGCGCGGTTTGTCCGACCCACCCGCTTCGTCGGGGCGCCCATGAGTCCGTCGAAGCCCCGGTCCATGAGTCCCGCACCTGCTCCCGTCCATGAGGCCCGTCCATGAAGCCCGTCCATGACCCCGCGTAAGCGCCGCGCATGGGCCATCGCGGGCGGCCTGGCGTTGTTGGCGATGGCCACGGCGCTAGTGTTGAACGCGCTGCAATCAAACCTGGTGTTCTTCTTCAGCCCCAGCCAGGTCGAGGCCAACGAGGCGCCACGCAGCGGCAGCTTTCGCGTGGGGGGTTTAGTCGAACAAGGCTCGGTGCGGCGCGAACCGGACGGCGTCACCTTACGCTTCATCGTGACCGACACCGCGCACACCGTGCCCGTCACCTACCAGGGCCTGCTACCCGACTTGTTCCGCGAAGGCAAAGGCGTGGTGGTTGCCGGCAAGCTGGATGCCGACGGCGTGTTCCGCGCCACGCAGGTACTGGCCAAGCACGACGAAAACTACATGCCGCCGGAAGCCGCCGACGCGCTCAAGCGCGCGCGCAACGCCCCCAGTGGCGTCGATGGCGGCGCCGGCAAGGCCGGCGGCACGCCGGGCAGCGCGGCCAACAACCTTGCCGCTGCCGGCACCTTGCGCCCGGAGGCCCGATGATTCCCGAGATCGGCCTGTTCAGCCTGATCCTTGCGCTGCTGGTGGCGTTGGCGCAGGCGACGCTGCCACTGATCGGCGCGGCCACCGGCTGGCAGGCGGGGTTGCGCGTGGCACGCCCCGCCGCCGTGGGCCAGTTCTGCCTGACAACGCTGGCCTTCGGCTGCCTGGCGTGGTCGTTCGTCGATAACGATTTTTCGGTGTTGTATGTGGCGGGCAATTCGCATGCCGACCTGCCCGCGGCCTATCGCTTTGCCGCCGTGTGGGGCGGGCACGAGGGCTCGCTGCTGCTGTGGCTGTATCTGTTGTCTGCCTGGACGCTGGCGGTTGCCGTCTTCAGCCACCGCCTGCCCCTGCCCTTTACCGGCCGCGTGCTGGCGGTCATGGGCTGGATCAGCGTGGGCTTTCTGCTGTTCATGCTGTTCCTGTCCAACCCGTTCGAACGGTTGATGCCGCCCGCCATGGCCGGCCGCGACCTGAACCCGCTGCTGCAAGACCCCGGCATGATCGTGCACCCGCCGATGCTGTACATGGGCTACGTGGGCTTTTCCGTGGCCTTCGCGTTTGCGATTGCGGCGCTATTGTCCGGTGAGCTGGACGCGCTGTGGGCGCGCTGGGTGCGGCCCTGGACATTGGCCGCGTGGACGTTCCTGACCGTGGGCATCCTGCTGGGCAGCGCATGGGCCTACTACGTGCTGGGCTGGGGCGGCTGGTGGTTCTGGGACCCCGTCGAAAACGCGTCGTTCATGCCCTGGCTGGCCGGCACCGCGCTGATCCATTCGCTGATCGTCACCGAGCGCCGGGGCGCATTTCGCAGCTGGACGGTGCTGCTGGCCATCTGCACGTTTTCACTCAGCATCCTGGGCACGTTCCTGGTCCGGTCGGGCGTGCTGACATCCGTGCATGCGTTTGCCGTGGACCCGGGACGCGGCCTGTACATCCTGGCCTTCATGACGGTGATCGTCGGCGGCTCGCTGGCGCTGTACGCGTGGCGCGCGCCATCGGTGGGCCTGGGCGGCGGGTTTGCATTGCTGTCGCGCGAATCCCTGTTGCTGTCCAACAATGTGGTGCTGACGGTGGCGGCGGGCGCGGTGCTGTTGGGCACGCTGTACCCGGTGGTGCTGGACGTATTGGACTGGGGCAAGATATCCATCGGCCCGCCTTACTTCGAAGCGGTGTTCGTGCCGCTGATGACGCCCGCGATCTTCTTGATGGGCGTGGGCCCGGTAGCGCGCTGGAAACAGGCCGAAGTACCCGACCTGGCGCGCCGGCTGCGCGTGGCCTTCGCCGTCAGCGTGGTGACCGCCGTGGTCCTGCCGTTGGCCATGCCCGGGCCGGCGCGCCTGGGCTCGCCGCTGGTCATGCTTGGACTGTGGCTGGCCGCCTGGTCGGTGGCATCCTGCGGCGCGCACGCGTGGCAAAGGTTGAACGATGGCGCCAACGGGCGATGGCTGCGCCGCCTGGCACGGCAGCCGCGATCCTGGTATGGCATGTTGCTGGCGCACGCGGGCATCGGCGTCTTTATCGCGGGCGTCACGTTGGCCAACGGCTATGAAGTCAAGCACGAGATCCGGATGGACGTCGGCGCCACCCAGGAAGCGAGCGGCTATGCATTCACCTTTGCAGGCATCGCGCCCGCCACCGGCCCCAACTACACCGCCCAGCGCGCCCGGTTCACCGTCACGCGCGACGGCCAACCGGTGGTGACGCTGTATCCCGAAAAACGCCTGTACACCGTGCAGGACATGGCGCTAAGCCAGGCCGACATCGACACCGGCCCCACGCGCGACCTGTTCGTGGCGCTGGGCGAACCGGTGGACGATGCCGGCGGTAACACGGCCTGGACGGTGCGCATCCAGGTCAAGCCCTTCATGACGTGGATCTGGGCCGGGTGCCTGTTGATGGCGCTGGGCGGCTTGCTGGCGGCGGGCGACAAGCGCTATCGCCGGCAGCAGGAAGCCGTCGCACGCCAGAACCCGCCCGCCGTGGCGCCGGCCCGGCGTCAAGCCCGGGAGGGCTATTGATGCGCTACGCGCTGCCGCTGGCTGTCTTCATGGCAATGGCCGTGTTCCTGGCGATGGGCCTGTCGCGAGATCCGCGCGCCGTGCCATCGGCCATGATCGACAAGCCTGCCCCTGCCATCAACCTGCCCGTGCTGCAATCGCCCGGCGAACGGCTGGACGTGCAGGCGCTGCGCGGCCAGGTCTGGCTGCTGAACGTGTGGGCCTCCTGGTGCGCGCCGTGCCAGGAAGAAGTGCCCGTGCTACGCGAGGCCGCCCGGCAATACGCCATCCCGCTGTACGGCCTGAACTACAAAGACCAGCCGGACGACGCCGCCGCCTGGCTGGCACGCAACGGCAACCCGTACGTCGCGTCGGCCAGCGACACGGACGGGCGCGTGGGCATTGAATATGGCGTGTACGGCGTGCCGGAGACCTTCGTGATCGACGGCGCGGGCCGCATCCGCCACAAGCATTTGGGCTTGATCACACCCGAGATCTTTCGGTCGCGGATATTGCCGATCATCGAGGCGCTGAAATGAGACGGCGGCATAAACCCGGGATAGCAGGATTGACGGAGCTAAGGCCAACGCTGCCTTCGGAACCGGCGCGAACATCGACGGCCGTCTTGGCGTTCTTGCCGCCGTTCTTGCCGCCGTTCTTGGTGTCGTTCGTGATGCCACTCGTGATGTCACTCGTGATGCCAGTCTTGATGTCGCTCGTGATGTCATTCGCGTTGTCATCCGGCGCATCAGCTGTGCAGGCCGCTTCGCCCCCCGCCCCTGCCGCCCTGCCCGCGCTATCGCCCGCCGACCAGCAACGCGCCGACAAGCTGGCGCACGGGTTGCGCTGCCTGGTCTGCCAGAACCAGAGCCTGGCTGACTCCAACGCGCCGCTGGCGCATGACATGCGCAAGCTGATCCACGCGCAATTGGCCGACGGCCGCAGCGACGCGCAAATCATGCGGTTCTTTGAAGACCGCTATGGCGACTTCGTGCGCTACGACCCGCCCTTCAAGCCCATTACGTGGCTGCTGTGGCTGGGCCCGTTCGCCCTGCTGGCGTTGGGCTTCTGGGTGTTGCTGCGCACCCTGAAGCGGCGCGCCGTGGCGCGCGAACCGCTGACGGCCGACGAGCGCGCACGCGCCGCGAACTTTCTGGACACCGGCCCATGACCACGCTTTGGATCATCGTCGTGCTGCTGTTGCTGGCAACCTTGCTATGCCTCATCCCACCTCTGCTGCGCCGCGCGCCGTCCACCGCGCCCGCCGCTGACGAAAGCCTGCGCGCTTTCTATCTGGCGCAGCGCGAGCAATTGCAGCGCGACGTGCGCAGCGGCAGCCTGACGCCCCAGGCCAGGCTGCGCGCGGAAGAAGAATTGCAGCGAGAACTGCTGCAAGACCTGGCGGCCAGGCAGCCCCGCGTGGGGCCGGCGGGCGGCCAGCGCGCCGCCTTGGCCGCCGCCTGCCTGTTGAGCGTGCTGGTGCCCGTGGCTGCCGTGTTGCTATACGGCAAGCTGGGCAATCCGCGCGCGGTGGCGGACATGACGGCCACGCGCGCGGCGCCCGCGCATGCCAACATGGCGCGCGGCAACGCGGCGAACGGTGTACAGAACGGTGCGGGGATCGACCCGTCGATTGGTTTGCAGAACGGTGCTGCGAGCGACCCGGCAATCGGTGCGGCGCCGAATAATCCGGCAGCCAATGACAACGACAGTGACAACGCCAACGACATGGCCGTGGCCATCAACGCCCTGGCCCAGCGGCTGCGCGCCGCGCCGGACGATGCCGACGGCTGGTACATGCTGGCCCGGTCCTATGAAACGCTGGGGCGCTACACGGACGCCGTGGCGGCGTATCGGCAGGTGTTGCGCCGGGTGCCGGGCCAAGCCGTCGTCTTGGCGGACCTGGCCGACGCGTTGTTGTCCGCCAACCAGGGCAAGCCCGACGCCAACGCCATCGCGGCGGTGGCCGAAGCGCTGGCCAATGACCCGGATCAGCCCAAGGCGCTGGCACTGGCCGGCATGATGGCGTTGCGCCGGGGCGACGCGGCCGAGGCGCTGGGCCATTGGCAGCGGCTGCAAGCGTTGCTGCCGGCGGACTCCGACGCGGCGCGCCAGATCCAGTCGAACATCGCGCAGGCACGCGCCATGGCGGCCGGCGCATCGGTCTTGCCGACGACTGGCGTCAAAGACGGAGCACCGGTCATGCCGGCAACTGACGCCAAAGACAACGAACCGAGCATGCCGACCCGTGGCGCCCCAGGCGGCGAACCCGTCATGCCGGCCAGCGGCCTTCAGGCCGGCGCACCGTCGGCCAACAACGCAGGCGGTAATGGCAACGCCATGGCTAGCCCCGCCCGCCTATCCGGCACGGCGCGCATCGCCGACGCGCTTCGCGATCGGGTGCAGCCCGGCGATACGGTCTTCATCCTGGCGCGCCCGGTCTCGGGCTCGCGAATGCCGCTGGCCATCACGCAGTGGCGCGTCTCTGATCTGCCGCGCGTCTTTGTGCTGGATGACGCAAGCGCCATGTCGCCGGACGCGACGTTGTCCAAGGCAAGCCGCGTCCGCGTCGAGATCCGCGTCAGCCGCTCGGGCAAGGCCGCGGCGCAGCCCGGCGACCTGTCGGGCGTGCTGCCCGACGTGGACATCCGGGCCAGCGACCTGGAGCTGGTGGCAGACACCGTGGTGCGCTGACGCGCGCCTCAGACCCGCTCGATCCGCGCCGGCAAGCCCTGGCGCACGGCCGCGCCGGAGACCCAGTCGATCCACACGTTGGCGTGCGCGCCACGCGTGGCGTCGCCAAAGCCCAGGTCGTTCAGGTTCACCCCCGCCGCCAGCGACGCGTCGTGCGGCATGGGTTTGCCGTCAATGAGGTGCGCCCGCGCGCCCAGCTCGGTATGGCCGTATCCGTGTTCGATGCCGACGGCGCCCGGCTGGATGCCATCACGCAACAGCGCCAGCCCGCTCACCGCGCCGCCCGGCGTCACGATGCGCACCGCATCGCCGTTGCGGATGCCCAGCCGTTCGCCGTCCTGGCGGTTGATCGACACGGGGTTATGCGGATGCACCTGCCGAAGCCGGTTCACGCCGATAGACATCGAACTCATCAGGTTCGACTTGAACGAAGTCAGCAAGAACGGCCAATCCCGCGGGGAGTACTCGGCGCGCACGTCGCGCCCATCCGCCAGGCGCGCCGGATACCACGTCGGGCAACCGCTATAACGCTCGCCCGTCATGGCGTGGCGGAACCCGGCAAGGTCTTCGCTCCATACGTGCAGCGGCTTGGTGTACGCGGCGCGCGTCTGCCGGCCCGTGGCGCTTTGCACCCAGGCGTCGTCCATTTTGTCGAAGCGCCCGCCCCGGCTCATCAGCATCGCCACCTGCCGCCATTCACCAGGTTGCAGCTTGTGTTGCAGCAGGTCGCGATAGCGGTCCACACCGGTCAGGGCCATGTCTTCGTCGGTGGCCTCGGGCACGGCGCGGCCGCCCGCGAACGCGATGTTGGCCATGCCGCGCAAAAAGAAATCCTCGGGCGTGTCCAGCGCATGCTTGCCGCCGTCCTTGTCCGTGATGGCGTTGGCGCCGAAGCCCGGCATGCCCAGGCGCTTGGCGCAGGCGATCAAAAAGGTTTCCAGGCAGACCGGTTCATCGGTTGCCGTGCGCGCCACCAACGGCTGGACGGCGGGCCAGCGCACAGTGGACGCCTTGGCGACCACGTCGGCCCACGGCGCCGACACGCCCCAGCTTTCATAGGTAACGGTGTCGGGCACGATGTAGTCGGCCAGCGCGTTCGTCTCGTTGATGAACGGGTTGATCGACACCGACAGCGGCAGGATGCGCGGGTCCTTCATCTTGTCGGCCAGCAGGGTCTTGAAGCCCGCGATGCCGTAGACCGGGTTGCTCATGTGGTTGAACCACACCTTGGCGCGATACGGGTACCCCGCGAGCGCGGACGCCAGCATTTCGGAACTTAACCCGCCGGTGGCCGGATACCACGGCGCCGACGCCGGATACGCGGGCTGGCCCGCCGCCTTCTTGCGCGAAAATTCGCTGGACTTCTCGTAGGGAAAACGGTTGCGCGACAAGGCAACGCCCTTGGGCGCGGCGCGGTTGGCGAAGCCGGCGATGTTGTAGCGCGGGCCCGGGCCATAAGGCGGGC
>NZ_JBLVOL010000121.1:36924-56544 GCF_053543755.1 Achromobacter semiaridum
GCGGGACCGGCCCCGCGTCCAACACCAGGCCCCCGTCCACGTTCAGGTTGCCCACCAGGGTGTTGAGCATGGCGATGGCGTAGGCGGTGTAGAAGCCCGCGCCGCTCATCGTGCCGCCATGCGCGTCGGCCACGGCGCGCTTGCCGTAGCTGGTGAAGCGGTGCGCCAGCTGGGCGATCTTTTCCGCCGGCACGCCGCACAGGCCGGCGTATTCATCCAGCGATTTGCGATGCGATTCCTCGCGCAGCAGGGTCAGCGACGAACAGACACGCAGCGAATCGGGCGCGCCGGCCATGCCCGGGGCGGCGATGCGTTCGTCCACGAACAGCGTCGCGGGCGACGCGTCCGTGTGCGGGGCCGGCGTGCCGTCATCACGACGCACCACGTACACGTCTTCCCCCTTGTCGCCGGCGTCCACGGGGCGTGGCCAGCCCAGGTCGGCGCCACGCAAAAAAGTGCCCAGGCGCGGGTGGCCGGGTTCGGCCACGACCAGATGCGTGGCGTTGGTCCACGCGGCCTCGCCCGCCGCCTTCATGGCCTGCGGGCCGGGCTGTGCCAGCGCCTTGGCGTCAAAACGTTCGTTGTCCAGAATCCAGCGGATCAAGCCCATGGCAAGAGCCAGGTCGCTGGCGGGATTCACGGGCACCCATTCGTTGCCGGAACCAGCCGACAAGCTGGACGAGGCCGGCAAGACCGGCGACACGACCACGTAGGTGAAGCTGTCAGCCTCCGGGCGCACGCGCGCTTCGGCCAACTGCCGGGCCTGACGCTGAAACGGATTGCCGGCCTGCGCGGGCGCCGCGCCGATGAAGAGGCCGAAGCGCGCATTGTCCCAATCCGGCTTGCCATGCGGCATGCCTTTCAGATCGCCCAATGCGGCGCCCGCGCCCACGCGAAAGCTCTGCCCGCAATACGACCCGTGATTACTGAAATTGACCGTGCCGAAAGACTGCGCGGCAAAGCGCTGGATCAGCGGCGTGCGGCCTTCGTTGGACGCGTCCGTGAACAGGAACTGGTTGACGCGCGCGCCGTACTCGGGGTTTTCGGGGTCCAGCAGCGTGTCGCGGTCATAGATGGCGCGCAGCCCGTCAACATGGCCTTCGCCGAACAGGTCGCCGCCTTCGCACACTTCCTGCACCAGCTGCTCGAACGAAATGCTCTGCCATTTGCCTTCTCCTCGCGCGCCCACCCGCTTCAGTGGTTGCAGCACGCGGTACGGGCTGTGCATCTGTTCAAGCATGGCCGAGCCGCGCGCGCACGATGTGGCGCGCCCTTCCAGCCCGTTGTCGCCGCCCAGCTGCGCGTAGACCTCGCGCACGGGCGTCTGCATGGCCGCCGGCCGGGTCGTGGCCAAGGGGTGGTATGGGTTGCCTGCCACGCGCAGAATGCGGTTTTGCGCGGTGTCCACGCGCAGGCGAACGCCGCACTGCGTCCAGCAGCCCAGGCAGCTGGACGGGCTGACCGTCTGGCCAGGCTGGGCGCTTAACACGCCGGTCAGCGGGTCGATGCGAAATTCGGGCATCAGCGAGTTGCCGCGCACCGCGTGCGCGGTCGGCACGCCGGCCGTGCCCTGGGCCAGGCCCTTGACGGCCCGCGCCACCGTTTCGCCGTAGCCCGCCGCAAAGGCGGCCATGCCACCGGCAACCATGCCGCCACGCACCATCAGCTTGCGCCGCGCGGCGTCCTCTGGCGTATCCACGCCGGGCTTGTCGTCTTCGTGTTGCTTGTTCATTGCTTTGTGTTCCATGGCGGTCAGCCCGCCAAGCCGCGCTTGCGCGCCGGGTAGCTTTCCAGGGCCCAGGTCACCGCCGTGATCAGCGTCACGCACAGGCCCAACACCCCAACCATGCCCAGCAGCCCATCGCTGCCCCACGGCATGTCGTACAGATACAGGCCGGCACCGTACTTGGGCACGCCCTGCACGCTCATGAAGACCACCCAGCGGAAGATCCAGGCGGCGCCCAGCATCATCAGCCCCAACGTGGCCGAGGGCAGCGGGGCGACCAGCGCGTGGGCCGGCCGCTGCAACAATGCAATCATGCAAAGGCCCGTGATAACCGCGCCCGCCAGGCTGATGCGCCAGATGGGAAAGTCGGCGAACAACCGCAACGCCGCATCAAACGACGGGTCCGCGCCCAACAGGCCCAAACCCGCCCAGGCGCCCGCGCCCACCGCCATCAAAATCACGGCGGACAAGCTCAGCCCGCGCAACGTCTCCACCGGCAAGGCCTTCATGCCGCCGGGCAACCAGCGGCCCACCAGAAACATGGCGCCCAACGCGCCCAGCCAGGCCGTCAACGCGAAGTTCACGGGCAGGAACGCCGTGTGCCACAGGGGCCGCGACCGCAGCACCATGACTTCCGCGCCGGTGTAGACCAGGATGGACGCGGCCGACAGCGCCAGCCCTACGGCCAACACGCGCAGCCAACCGATGCGCCCCCCCCACCACGCCGCGCAAAAAAGCACCGACAAGCCGACGAACGCGGGCAGCAGCAAGGCGCCCAGCCACATCCACGACCAAGGCGTCAGGTGTGCATAGAAGTGCCAGAATCTGCCGGGCTGATGCAAGTCGGCAAGTAGAGACACAGGCGCGGCAATGGCGCTGACCAGCAGCACCACCACGGCAGCCGGCAACAAACGGCGCAACGGCGAACCCGCCTGGCCGAAAGCGGCGAAGGCGGCGGTCAGCGCCGTGGTGGCCGCGATGCCGATAAGAAAGAAATACTGCACGGCCCAAGGCAGCCAGGCGGCGTCGTAAACCGGCGTGAGCAATTCCGAGATCTGCATGAAAGTCCCCTTCGATGGCTCAATGTCCGCCGGCCAGGCGCACGCCTGCCGGGCCGTCGACCTGGTGAACGAACGCGTCGGGCAAGCCGATGTAATAGACGTGGGGGTCAGTCTTCATCTCAGGTTTCAGCACCTTGATGTCGGCCTTGTGTTCCACCAGCAGCTTTGAAATGGCGCTGTCCGGGTCGTTCATGTCGCCGATGACGCGCGCGCCGCCCACGCAGCTTTCCACGCAGGCCGGCAGCAGCCCGGCTTCCAGCCGGTGTTCGCAGAACGTGCACTTGTCGGCCGTTTGCGTGTCGTGGTTGATGAAGCGGGCGTCGTACGGACAGGCTTGCACGCAATAGGCGCAGCCCACGCAGCGTTCGTTATCGACCAGCACGATGCCGTCTTCGCGCTGAAACGTGGCCTGCACCGGGCAGACCGGTACACAGGGCGGGTTGTCGCAGTGGTTGCACAGGCGCGGCAGCATCACCATGGCGCAGGGGCCGCCATCGTCGGGAGTCACTTCGTATTGCAGGACGGTGGTGCGGAACTGGCCGATGGGCGGCAGGTTTTCCAGGGAACAGCTGACCGTACAGGACTGGCAGCCGATGCACTTGCGCATGTCGACGACCATGCCGTAGCGCCTGCCCGCCATGCCGGGGCGGCGCGGCGGCTGGCCGTTCAGGCCGGTGGCTTCGGCGTGGATGGGGATAACGGTGGCGGCGGCGCCAAGGCCGAGCAGCCCTTTGAGGAAACCGCGTTTACCCCGTAGAGGGGGTTCGGAAGAGACGGGGGATGGGGGCATTGCGGACAACTCCGGACAGGTAACTTCTTGTTGTTATTACCTTATCACCGGAAGTTATATAGACCGTTGATCTGTATCAAATCGGGGACAGAGATCCTGGCATCGTGCGCCGATGGCCCTGTTACGGCGTCAACGCGGCACGCCACGCGGCCAGCTTCATGTCGAAGGACGCGGCGGCATGGGCCGGGCTGGTGGATGGCAGATCCAGGTAGTCCAGCGCGCGGGCCTGCGGTGGCAACACCGGCAGCACGTAGCGGCGATACAGCGTCGCCGCCTTGGCGCCGTTGAAGCACACGCGGACGATGGCCGGGTGGCCGTCGAAAAAAGCGGCGAAATCATTGGGCACCAGGGTGTCCTGGCGGATGTCGGCATCCAGGCTGCCCGGCCGCTCGCAGGCATGCAGCACGTCCCACAGGGCGACGCCGGCGGCGCGTAGGGCGTGCAGCCGCAGCGGATATTCCAGCGCGGCATCAAAGCCCAGCACCTGCGCGGCAATGGGCCAGAACGCATTGCGCGGATGGCCGTAATAGCGCGCCTGACGTAGCGAGGCCACCCCCGGCATGGAGCCCAGCACCAGGACCCGCGCATCGGGCGCGGCAACCGGGGCAAAGCCCCAGACGTGGTCGGTGGCGCCGTCGGGCGCGAGAGTCTCGTCAGGTTTCATGGCGGCAGGATACGCCAGGCGACTGAAGGCGGGTACGCCGGTTGGCTCTGGCGGGACACGCCAACTGGCTCAGGCCGGCTTCAGGACAGCGCCTGCCACAGCATCCAGATCTTGCCGCTCAACACCCCCACGGCAAGGGCGACGGCCGCTACGGACAGATGCCCGGCGTGGGAACGAAGGCGGGAAAACAGAGGTGAAATCATGGCTGGAAGCATCGGGGTATCGGGTATCGAATATCGGGTGGCAGGAAGAAAAGCCGGGCCGGGCAACATCGTGCTTCCGGCGGCAAGGCTTCACGATAGGGAGACAAGCCTGCTCAAAAAATCGGATTATTCTTAAAAAACAGCGCCTCATCCTTCTGGCGGATGGCCCTTGGGATGATTCGACATTCTTCAGAATCCGCGCAAAGCACGGCTGGCTGTCGTCCGATTTATGGAACAGTCCTTATCAAAATCCGAACTACTGAAAGCGCTGTTCCGCCCTAACCTTTATCCCCATGACGAACGGCTCCGAAGGGGCCGCGCAATAGGAATAGACGCCATGAAAAAGATCCTCGGCCTGCACGCCGCCCCCCGCCCCCACTGGGTGGGCGACGGCTTCCCCGTGCGCTCGATGTTCTCGTACAACGACAAAGGCAAGAATGTCAGCCCCTTTCTGCTGCTGGATTACGCCGGCCCGGCAAAGTTCGAGCCGGCCGACCACCCGCGCGGCGTCGGCCAGCACCCCCATCGCGGTTTTGAAACCGTCACCATCGTCTACAGCGGCGAGGTGGAACATCGCGACTCCACCGGTAACGGCGGCGTCATCGGCCCCGGCGACGTGCAATGGATGACGGCCGCCTCGGGCATCTTGCATGAGGAATTCCATTCCCCGGCGTTCACGCGCACCGGCGGCGAGCTGGAAATGGTGCAGTTGTGGGTCAACCTGCCCGCCAAGGACAAGGGCGCGGCGGCGGGCTACCAAGGCATCTTGAACGCCGACATCCCGGTGGCGGTATTGCCGGACGACGCGGGCAGCGTGCGCGTCATCGCCGGCAACTTCAACGGCCAAGCCGGCCCGGCCCGCACCTTCACGCCGATGGACGTGTGGGACGTACGCCTGAAGGCGGGCAAGTCCGCCACCTTCCCCGTGGCCGCCGGCCGCAACAGCATGCTGGTGGTGCTGCGCGGCACCCTGCTCATCAACGGTGAATCGGTGGCGCGTGACGCGCAACTGGCGTTGTTTTCACAAGACGGCGAGGACATCACCGTTGAAGCCAACAACGACGCGGTGTTCCTCGTCTTAAGCGGCGAGCCCATCGATGAACCCGTGGTGGGCTATGGCCCCTTCGTGATGAACACGCAAGCACAGATCGTCGAAGCCATCCAGGACTTCAACGCCGGGCGCTACGGGCAGATGCATTGATACAGAAGGGGTGCCGCTAAAGCAGCATGGGGTCGCGGCTGGTCACCACGATCAGCCCCACCCCTTCTTTTTTGCCTACGGAAACCAGCTTGTGCGGCATTGATGAATTGAACTGGACGCAATCGCCCACATCCAGGATTTCCTTTCTGTCGCCCACCGTCAGTTCCAGCTTGCCCGCCAGCACGTACAGGATCTCCTCGCCGTCGTGATGGCTCAGAATCCGCTTTTTGGCCCGCCCGCCGTTGAACTGGCCAGGGCGGATGACAAAGGCACGCATCAGCCGGTTGCCGTTGGCACCGGCCACCAGCGACAGGTATTCGCTGGCTTCGTCGGGTCCGGCATCCTTGGCGCGCACGATGGAAAATTCGTCGCGCTGCTCCGACTTGCCGAACAAGCGATCCACGTTCACGCCCAATGCATGGGCGAGCTTGAACGCGGTTTCGATCGACGGCGTGGAAATTCCCCGCTCGACTTTGGATATGTAGCTACGCGTCAGCCCACAGGACTGTGCCAACTGCTCCAAGGTCAGGCCTGCCTGCACGCGAAGAAGCTTCAGTTTTAGCGCCACGTAGAAATCCTTCAGGATGGGTATCGGCACCGCGCGGTGGGCGGCCGGGTTGATATCCTGGGGATTGTATGCAGATTCGTGCGGCCGATCGCGCCCGCCTGCGTTCATGCGTTCAGGCGCTCATTCGTTCCAGGCGAACGGCCGCCGGCTTCCTCAAAGGGCGCTGTGTTGCATCACGCGCCCGCCGGCTCCATAGTGCCGTCTTCGCGGATAACCCCAAGGCGGCAGCCAAACTGAAGCGGCGCTCAGTCATGGCTTGCAGTGCCTCCGGCCTCAGCCCTTGCCGTACCGCCTCGACGCGCAGGCCATCTGGCTCCACGGCCATGACGCAATAGTTGGTGAATACGCGCTTGACCACGCCCACCGCCGTCAATGGCAAGGTGCAGCGCCTTACCAGGCGGGGCACGTTGTCCTTGGTCACGTGATCCATCATGACCCAGATCTGCCTGGCGCCCACGGCCAGGTCAACGGCGCCGCCGATCGCGGGCGGCGCGCCGTCAACATTCCCGGTATTCCAATTGGCCAGGTCGCCAGATGCGGACACCTGAAAGGCGCCCAGCACCGCCACGGCGATGTGCCCGCCCCGCATCATCGCGAATGCCATGCTGGAGTCAAAGAAGGCTCCACCGGTCTTGATCGTGACGGGGCTTTTTCCCGCATTGATCAGGTCGAAGTCTTCCTCACCCGGGGCCGGTTTGGGGCCCAGGTTGAGCATGCCGTTCTCGCTATGCAGAATCACACCCCGTTCGTCGGGCAGATGATCGGCAATCAGGGGCGGCGCGCCGATGCCCAGATTCACAAAGGCATTGCGCGGCAGGCTGTGCGCGACCATTCTGGCCATGCTGTCTCGGGTCAAGGGGTTCATGCGCGCTCCGCTAGAAAAACCCTGTCTACAAAGATGCAGGGCGTGATGATGGCTTCGGGGTCCAGGTTGCCGGGAGCCAAAATTTCAGCCACCTCCACCACGACGGTGTCGGCAGCGGTGGCCATGACCGCCTGGTGATTGCGGGCCGTCTTGTTGTAGACCACATTGCCCATGGTGTCGGCGGCGCGGCCTCGCAGCAGCGCAAAATCCGCTTTCAGCGGCAGCTCCAGCAAGTAGGTCTTGCCGCCGACTTCCAGCTGTTGCTTGCCATGCTCGAACAGCGTACCCACGCCGACGGGGCTCAGGAATCCGCCCAGCCCGGCCCCGGCCGCGCGAATCCGCTCAACCAGCGTGCCTTGCGGCACCAACTCCAGTTCAACCGTGCCTGCTCGATACTGCTCAGCAAACGCCGCGGCGCTTCTGGGGTAAGAGCAGATGATCTTGCGAACGATCTTCGCCTCGAACCACGCCGACAGGTCGCCCGCGCCGGAGCCGGCATTGTTTGAAATCACCGTCAGGTCGCGCACGCCAGCGGCCAAGACGGCTTCGATCAGGCGCCGGGGCAGGCCCGCCCCGCCAAAGCCGCCCACCATCACGGTGTGTCCGTCCTGCAATCCAGATAGGGCCGCGCCGGCCCCGTCCACAACGATGTTTCTCACGTCTATTCCCCTTCCGTCGTCACGCAATAATCTTTGGCCAGGTTCTTTCCGACCCGGTCCAGCAACAGCTGGCCGGTGCCGTCCGTGTAGGCGGCAAAGCGCAGTTCCGCCTGATGCATCGACAAGCGCAACGCGGGCGTGGTGCCGATCGCGCCCACGCAGCGCAGGCACTGGTCCACTCCCCAGATGGCGGTATCCACGGCAAACTTCTTGGCCTGGGCCGCCACCGTCACGGCGTCGTTGCCGTCGTTGAGATGGCGGGCCGCCTGCACCATTAGCGCGTTGGCCGCTTCCAGACGCGTGGCGACCTCGGCCAATTCCCAGCGCAAGCCCTGGTGGCCGATCAGCGGCTGGCCGAAGGTGGTTCGGTCGGCGCAATAGGCAACGGTTTCGGCCAGCGCCGAGTACAGCGTTGCGGTGCACATCGCCGCCACATGAACGCGCGCGGCGTTGATCGTGGCCATCGACGCCTTGAACGCATCGCCAGGCGCGCCCAGCATGGCCCAGTCGGGCACGGGGTGTTCCCGCAGTTCGATCTCCGCAAGCCGAAACGACGCTCCGCCCACCGTGCTGATTTCCCGGCGCGACCACGTCGGCGCGGGCGCGCCAAGGTCCACGAGGAAGCTTGCGATCGGCCCCTCGTCCTGCCCAGGCGGCACTGCTTTGGCCATCACCAGCGGCAGGTTCACGATCTGCCCATTAGTCACCCAACGCTTGGTGCCCGACAGCAGTCAACGCTGGCCAGAGCGCTCGGCGCGCATCGACAAGGCGGAAAGATCGCTGCCCGCCTGGGGTTCGGACAAGGCCGGCGCGCCCAGCAACTGCCCGCTTGCCAGCCCGGCAAGGTAAGCCTGCTGTTGCCTGGCGCTGCCCCCGCGCGCGACCCGCGTGACGGAGCCCTGAAGGTTGTTCAGCGAAAAGGCCGTGGCAAAGCTGTGTCGCGCGACCTCTTGGGCCAAGCGGACCTTGCACAGAAACGACGCGCCGAGCCCCCCCGCCGATTCGGGCGCCTGCAAGGCCAGAAAGCGTTGCGCGGCCCAGTCATGCAGGATCGTGATCGGATACGGCTCGCCCAATGTAAAGGCGGCATGGGCGGCTGCGGCTACGTGCTGGTGGCAAAAGGCCCGGGCTTGTTGAATGGCACGCTGTTCGGCGTCATTGAGCAATGCGTCCAATGGGGCAAAGAACCCTAATTTTCCGGCCAGACTGGCGCCGGTCGAGGAAGAGGCAGTCATCATCGTGCTCGTTCAGGGTGCTCAGTTGACGGGAATGTTGGCGTCGACCACGAAGGTCTTCCAGTACGCGATTTCCTGGTTCACGTCTTTCTGGAATGCCTGCGGTGTTGAGCCCGGGATCGGCACCGCGCCGATCGTTGCCAGTTGCGCCTGAAAGGTCGGGCTGCGCACCAGCGTCGACACGGCCTGGCTCAAGCGCTGAACCACGCCCGCGTCCATGCCGGCCGGGCCGGTCAGGCCGAACCAGGGCGACAGTTCCATGGGGCGGGCCCCCGCCTCGGCCAACGTGGGCACGTCCGGGAAATCCGGCGACCGCTCGGGCGCCGCGATGGCCAACGCCTTCAGCCTTCCCGACTTCACGTGCGCGGCAATCGTGGCTTCGGTGAAGAAACCCACCTGCACGACGCCCGCAATCAGGTCAGTGATTGGCTGCGCGCCCCCGGGATAGCTCACGAAGGTCATCTTTACGCCGTTGTCCATATCGAACAAGGCGCCGCCAATGTGCGACGTTGCGCCGTAGGTTCCGCTGTAATTCAGCTCGCCGGGGTGTTTCCTGGCGTAGGCGATCAAGCCCTTGACATCGGGTATCGGCAGCTTGGGATCGATGACGACCAGGTTGCGCTGTTTGGCTATTTTTCCGATGTAAGTGAAGTCCTTGGCGGCGTCGTACGGCAACGTCTTGTTCAACGCTACCCCACGCGTCTGCGACGATTCCACGCTGACCAGCAAGGTGTAGCCATCAGGCGCGGCCGCGGCCACTGCCCGTGCAGCGATCACCCCACCGGCCCCGCCGCGATTCTCGACCACGACTGGCTGGCCCAGTTGTTCCGACAGGCCCTTGCCGATCAACCGCGCGATGATGTCCGTCGGCCCGCCGGGCGGAAAACCGACAAGCAGGCGAATGGGCTTGCCGGGATACGCGTCGGCCAACACATGGGAACTGGAGCCCATCGCCACCACACAAAAGCTCGCCGCCAACAGTCGTGACAATCCAAATTTCATGAACTTCCCCTTTTGTTGGCCTTGGCGTCAACGCACCGACCGTGGGGAAAGTATCGACGTATGTACACTTTGTGTCATTAGGGAAACTACCGGGGCGTCGAAAATATTTGGTCCAAAGGCCGCCACAGACCGTGGTATCGATAACGAAAAAATCCATAAATTCCCTGATAAAACAGGGTTTTATGCGAATTTTCAGGACCCCAAGAAAGGAGTCATTGCGCGGCAAACGGCGCACTTGAAATAAGAAACGATCGGTCTATACTGCGCCAATGAACACGACACCCCCTGCACGAACCGGCCGCAGAACGCGTGCCCAGGCGTCCTTGGCGCTGGTCGAAACCCGCGACCTGCTGATCCGGGTCGGCATGCAGTTGTTGACCGAACGGGGATTCACCTCCACGGGACTGGACGCCATCCTCAAGCGCGCCACCGTCCCGAAAGGCTCCTTCTATCACTACTTCAAGAACAAGGAAGACTTCGGCCTTCAAGTGATGCAGGCTTACGACGACTACTTCGGCAGGAAGCTTGACCGCTGGCTGCTTGACGAATCCACCCCGCCCTTGCAACGCCTGCGCAATTTCGTTGACGACGCCAGGCAAGGGATGGCGCGGCATGACTACGCTCGCGGCTGCCTGATTGGAAACTTCGGCCAGGAAGTGGGCGCGCTGCCGGAGCCGTACCGCCAGGCCATGAACGGGATTCTTCAGGAGTGGGAAGCGCGCGTGGCGGCCTGCCTGATAGCCGCCCAAGAGCAAGGCGCCCTCGGCGCGCAAGCGGATTGCGAGTCGCTTGCCCGGTTCTTCTGGATTGGCTGGGAAGGCGCGGTTCTGCGCGCCAAGATGATGCGCAGCGCCGCGCCCATGGACATCTTTCTTGATGGTTTTCTTGCGGGTCTGCCAGGCTGATCCCGCTTACGCCGGCCGACCGGCCCGGCCCCTCTTACGGAGCTTCCATGTTTAATGGCATCTTGATCGAGAAAGACGACAGCGGCTACCGCGCGTCGATTCAACAGATGGAACAAAGCCGCCTGCCGCAGGCGGACGTGCTGGTCAAAGTGGACTACAGCACCTTGAACTACAAGGACGCGCTGGCCATCACGGGACAGGGCCCGATCGTACGCAGCTTCCCGATGGTGCCGGGCATCGACTTGGCCGGGGTGGTTGAACACAGCGACCACGCGGATTTCAAACCCGGACAACGCGTCATCCTGAATGGTTGGGGCGTGGGAGAGCAGCACTGGGGCGGCCTGGCCCAGTTCGCGCGGGTGGATGCGCAGTGGCTGATACCCGCGCCCGACAGCATATCGAGCCGGCAGGCAATGGCCATCGGCACCGCCGGTTATACGGCGATGCTGTGCGTCATCGCGCTGGAAAAGGCCGGCATCCGGCCGGACGCCGGCGACATCCTCGTGACCGGCGCCAATGGCGGTGTCGGCGGCTACGCCATTGCCATCCTGCACAAACTGGGATACCGCGTCGTGGCCGCTACCGGCCGACCCAATGAACGCGATTACCTGACCGCTTTGGGCGCGGCGGACATCATCGACCGGTCGACCCTTTCCGCGCCCGGCAAGCCGCTGCAAAAAGAGCGTTGGGCCGCCGGGGTCGATTCCGTCGGCAGCCACACACTGGCCAACTTGTGCGCCAGCGTAAAGGCAGACGGCGCCGTGGCTGCCTGCGGCATGGCGCAAGGCCTGGACTTTCCGGCGTCGGTCGCACCGTTCATTCTTCGCGGCGTCAGCCTGTTAGGGGTCAATAGCGTGACGCGCCCGCGCGCCGAACGCATCCAGGCATGGAGCCGGCTTGCCACGGACTTGCCCGCCGACATCATCGACCGCATCAGCCGCGACATCCCCCTGCGCGAAGCCGTCGCCACCGCGCACGACCTGATGGCAGGCAAGGTGCAGGGGCGCGTCGTAGTGGACGTCAACGCCTGACGCGTAGGCGTTTGAACTGGGCCAGTTTGCGCGAATTCTTCCGTACCAGAATGCGCCCGACAATTACCGGGACGCGCGGCCGCTATCGCTTTTCATAGGAGCAAAGCGGCTGTTCCCGCGCCCGGGAATAGCCCCGGATTCGGCAGCGGAGGAACGCTAGCGTATACCCGCATGGACACTTTGAGTCATAAACGACACATTACAAGCGTCCTGCGGAGCGCCGATCAGACGTCTCGCCCACCCCCTCCGGGAGCCCTGCCTTGAGAATCCTGCCGATCCTTAGCGCCTTGAGCCTTGCCGCGCTGTGCACGCAAGCCGCCCATGCCGGCGCCACGTTCGAGAACATCAAGAAGCGCGGCTTTGTCCAATGTGGCGTCACGACGGATCTGCCCGGCTTCGCCTACACCGACAGCCGCGGCGTGTGGCAAGGCATCGATGTGGACACCTGCCGCGCGATTGCAGCGGCAATGTTTGCCGACCCAGGAAAATCCAAGATCGTTCCGTTGACCACACAAGCCCGCTTTACCGCGTTGCAGTCGGGCGAGGTTGATGTGCTGACCCGCAACACGACGCAGACCATGACGCGAGACACGTCGTTGGGGCTAATTGGCGCCGGGGTCAATTACTACGACAGCCAGGGGCTGATGGCCAAGACCGCGATCGGCATCAAGAGCGCGAAAGCGCTGGATGGCGCGACGATCTGCGTTCTGCCCGGCACGACAACCGAGCTGAACCTGGCCGATTGGTTCCGAGGCAATGCCATTACCTTCAAACCGGTGGTGCTGGACAAGTTCGATGAGATCCTGCGTGCCTTCTCGGCAGGCCGATGCGATGCGATCACTGCCGACAAATCCATGCTTGCCGCCACGCGCCGCAACTTGGGCAGCGATGCCGAGTACATCATCTTTCCGGAATCGCTGTCCAAGGAACCGCTTGGGCCGATGGTGCGCCAAGGCGACGAGCAGTGGTTCAACACGGTGCGCTGGACGTTGAACGCCTTGCTGGAAGCAGAGGAATACGGCATCACGCAGGCCAATGTGGACGACATGCTGAAAAGCGCAAACCCCAACGTGCAACGAATCCTTGGCGTCGTTCCCGGCATGGGCAAGAACCTGGGACTGGAGGACAAATGGGCCTACAACATCGTCAAACGGGTCGGCAACTACGGCGAGATCTACGAGCGTACGCTGGGAATGACAAGCGCCCTGAAACTGGAGCGTGGCATGAACGCGCTCTACAGCAAGGGCGGAATCATGTATGGCTGGCCGATCCGGTAGGCCTGGCGGCTCCCGAATCCAATCGAATCGAACCAAACCACCGAACCGACAGGACATCTCCCAGGACGCAATGATGAAAGACCACGCCAAAGACACTCGCCCGCCGGGCTTTGCCACCAAGGCGATCCACCACGGCTACGACCCTGTGGCCTTTGAAGGCGCCGTGTCGCCCCCCATCTTCCTGACATCGACCTACGCATTTGAATCCACCGAGCAATTTCAGGCGGTGTTCTCGGGCGACAGCGACCGCTGCGTATACGGTCGCCAACAAAATCCCACGCAAAAGCTGCTGGAAGATCGGCTGGCGGCGCTGGAGGGCGCCGAAGCCGCCATTGTGACGGCCTCGGGCATGGGTGCCATTGCTTCCACGTTGCTGACCTTGCTTGCGGCCGGTGATGAAATCGTCGTGCACCACACCATCTACAACACCGCCGGCGCCTTGATGGATGAGGGGCTGCCCAAGTTCGGCGTAAAAGTGGTGCGCGCCGACCTGAGCACAGCGGCCGGCACCCAGGCAGCGATCACGCCGGCCACCAAGCTGGTCTATTTCGAGACGCCCATCAATCCGTCTTGCGAAGTGCTGGACATCCAGCGTATTGCTCAGGCGGCAAAGCGCGTTGGCGCCATGGTGATCGTGGATTCAACGTTTGCATCGCCCGCGCTTCAACGCCCCATCGAACACGGGGCCGACCTGGTTATCCATTCCTTGACCAAGTACCTCAACGGGCATGGCGATATTCTGGGCGGGGTGGCGATCGGCCGTCGCGACACCATTGAGGCCATACGCGCGGCCGGGGCCAAGTACCTGACCGGCGCCACGCCGTCACCGATGTCCTGCTTTCTGGTGCTGCGCGGGCTGAAGACGCTGGATATCCGCATGGAGCGCCATAGCAAAAACGCCTTGGCGGTGGCCCAGATGCTGTCCGCGCACCCGGCCGTGGCCCGCGTTATCCACCCCTTCCTGCCCGACTTTGCCGACCGCGATATCGCCCGCCGGCAGATGTCGGCCGGCAGCGGCATGGTGTCGTTTGAACTGAAAGCCGGCTTTGACGGCGTGGCGCCGATGATTGACAAGCTCAACATCATTGCGCGCGGCATCAGCCTGGGCGACACGGATTCGCTGATCTATCACACGGCGGGCATGGTCGACGCGCGCAAGAAGATCAATCCGAATCTGCGCCTGAGCCCGGGCGTGAGCCCTGGGCTGGTGCGGCTGTCGGTTGGCCTGGAAGACATCGACGATCTGCTGGACGATCTGAGACAAGCGCTGGCTTGATCCTTCGCCAGCAACACGCCGGGGCCGCGGGCGGCCGCCGGCGGCCTGCCAGGCGACCGCCCCGGTGTCGGGGTCAGCCTGCGCGTTCAAGCGTGATCGCGCGGTCCAGCATATCCAGGCGATCCTGCCCCCAGAAGACCTCACCGTCATAGACATAACTGGGCGACCCGAACACGCCCGCAGCGACCGCGTCGTCGGTGTTCTTTCTATAACGGGCTTCGATGTCCGGCTGCGCCGCCCGGTCAAAGATCGCCTGCGCCGCGTATCCCTGCTCGGCCAGAATGCGGCGCAACACCGTGGGGTCGGAAATGTCCTCGTCGTCACACCACTCGGCTTGCAGTATCCGCGTGTACAGCGGTGTGATGGGCTGGGGCACTTCCAGGGCCGCGATCACCAGTCGCGACGCCAGGTCCCCGTTGGGACACATGAACGCCGGCTGCGGGTTGACCGGCGTCTCCAACAGCCGGCACCAGCGCTTCAGTTCGGCAATGCGATAGGCCTGCCGCTCGGGCGACCGCTGGCCGAGTAGCACGCCGCCGGTACGTCGATAGACGTCGGGCAGATCGACAAGCCGATAGTTGATGCCGACGCCATGCCGCGCGGCCAGCGCGTCCAGCCGCTGCGCGCCTAGATAGGCCCAGTCGGAGTTGATCCAGAAGTAATAGTCGATGTTCTTGTCCATGGCTTAGCGCGTCGTGATGGGTTGACGGGCGTTGAACCGTTCGGGTCCGTGCATGAACAGCGCGCTGCCCGCTGCGATAACGCCAAGAATGCTCAGGTACCAGACGATGTACTTGGGATTGCCGTCGGCGTAAGCCAGCAGCGACGTAGCGATCAACGGCGCCAGGCCGCCGCCGATGGCGCCCGACACCTGCACGGCAAGCGATATTCCGCTGTAGCGCACTTCCGGCGGGAACTGCGATGAAAACAAGCTGCCCTGCGGCCCATACAAGCAACCATAGATCAAGCCCACCGCAATGATCATCGCCCAATTGATGCTGCTAGGCTGGCCGGTTTGCAGCAGCGTGAAAAAGGTGGGCGCATAGAAGATGATGGCCAGTGACCCCAGGATGAACACCGAGCGATAGCCGACGCGGTCGCCGAGAATGCCGAACAACGGCATGGTGAACAGCGCCGCTGCCGCGCCCCAGATGGTCGCGTCCAGCATCACGGCACGGGGCACGCCCAGGCTTCCCGTCGCATACGCCAAGGCAAAGGTCACCACCGTATAGAACCAGGTCACTTCGGCCAGGCGCCCGCCGATAACGGCCAACACTTCACGGGGATACTTCTTCAGCACGACCTTGGCGGGCACGTCGACTTTTTCTCCCTTGTTTTCCATGTTCTGAAAGTCGGGCGATTCCGCCACCTTGACCCGGATGAACCAGCCGACCAACAACAGCACGACGCTGGCCACGAAGGGCACGCGCCATCCCCAGGACAACATGTCTTCTTCGGGCAGCTGCGCTACCGCCGCCATCGCCAGCGACGACAGGATCAGGCCCGGCGCCACACCCACTTGCGGCAAGCTGCCAAAGAACCCTTTCTTGCCTTCGGGCGCATGTTCCACGGCCATCAACACGGCCCCACCCCATTCGCCGCCCACGGCAATGCCCTGCAAAAATCGCATGCAGACCAGCAACACGGCCGCCCAATAGCCGATGCTGTCGTAAGACGGGATCAGCCCGATGAGGATGGTCGGTATGCCCATCAAAAACAGCGTAATCAACAGCATGGACTTGCGACCGACCCGGTCGCCGAAATGCCCGAAGATGACGCCGCCCAGTGGCCGGGCAAAAAAGCCCACCGAATAGGTGGCGAAGGCGGCCAGCGTCCCGGTGATGGGATCGAAAGCGGGAAAGAAAATCTTGTTGAAAATCAGCGCCGCGGCGGTGCCGTACAAAAAGTAGTCATACCACTCGATCGTGGTGCCCATGAAGCTGGCAATGCCCGCCGTAACGTGCTGGCGCGACTTCCCCTTGCCACCCTGATTGGATTGGGTGTTCTTGTCGTTCATTTGGTGTTCCTTGCGGAGGTAGGCGCGGCTTATTTCGGGCCGGCAAGCCGGTCCGTCTGACGGGACCAGTAATTGAAAGTGGCTTGGACAATGGAGCGCTTGAGCAGGTAGTCGTGCGCTTCCTTCGCCAGCCTCGCGTCCACCGGCGTCAATGGGCCGAACGCCTGGGCGCGCACCTGCAAGCGCGCGGCGCGTTCCAGGTAAACGGACAGATAGGTGGCTTCCTCGACCGAAACGCCGGCGGTCAGATAGCCGTGATGGGCCAACAAAATAGACTTCTTTTGCCCCAATGCCGCCGAAATGATCACGCCCTCTTCGTCTGCGATCGGCACGCCCGGCCATTCGCCAAGAAAGGCGCAATCGTCGAACAGCGGCGCCATGTCCATTTGCGCCACCACCAAAGGCTGGCGCGCGGTGGCCAGCGTGGTCGCCCAAGGCGAATGCGTGTGGATGATCGATTGGACGTCGGGCCGATTGCGGTACACCCACAGGTGAAAACGGGTGGCCGGGTTGGCCATGCCGGTGCCGGAAATCGTATTCAGGTCCTGGTCGACCTCGATAAAGTCGTCAGGCGTGGCTTCGTCAAAGCCCAGGCCGAAGCGTAGTGTCCAATAGGCATTTGGCGTGTCCGATCGCGCGCTGATCTGCCCCGCCAAGCCCGCTTCTTGCCCCGTCATCGCCAGGATGCGACAGGCGTAGGCCAGGGTTTCATTCAAGGACCGATCCTGGCCTTTGAGGTGTTGCGCCATCTCTTGCGTGGCGCGCTCGTCGAAATACGCTTTGCTGCGGAGCTCGTCGCTCATCTCTTACCCTTTGTGAAGTCGACACGGAGTCGGTGGGCCGAGTATGAGAAGTGCGCAAAGCGACGTCGATGCGTCTGAGGCTATATCAGCTATTCAGTCATTCAGTCATTCAGTCATACGCTTGCAAAGACGCTGCGCGATCTGCAACGTCAGCGCCGCCAGCGGAAACAGTGCGTAGCCGTCGCGGTGGATCGCCACTACCTTACGCGCCAGCCGTCCCCCGGTGATGGTAATTTTCTTCAGCCGGTGGTCCTGCAACAGGCGGTCGGGCATGCGGGTCGGCAACAGGCAGTTGCCGATGCCCGCCGACACGAGTTCCAGCGCAGAATCCACCGTGTCGGTCTCGGCCGACACCACATAGTTCAGCCGCGAATGGTGCAGCATTTTTCGCAGTGCGTAGTGCTCGGGAAAGGCCACCAGCCGCAACGGCCGCGACCAGATATCGGTCGTCTCGTCGTAGGCGTCATCGTCGATCCGGGCGATCAGGCACATCTGGTCTTCAAACAGTGGGACGGACACCAGGCCGGGGCTGGCGACGGCCGAGTCGTACACGAAACCCAATTCCGCCTTGCCCGAGGCCACCAGGTCGACCACTTCCGGCGAACTGCGCGCCATCAAGTGCAGATTGGCATCCCCCCCTTCGTGAGCCACCGCCGACACCAGATCGCCCAGGAAGTAATAAGTCAGCGTGTGCACCGCCGCGATGCGCAGCGACGAAGACCCGGCCGAACTGGAATCCCGCGTCTTGGCAACGGTGTCATCGATCAATTGAAACGCGGGTGCCACCGCGCGGTGCAACGTGCGCCCAACGTCGCTAAGCACCATGCCCCGCCCGTTGCGATCAAAAACCGGGCGGCCCAAATAGGCTTCCAAGGCGGATATCTGCCGGCTAAGACTGGGTTGCGAAATGCCCAGTTCGTCGGCGGCGCGGGACATGGACCCGCACGCGGCAATCGTCAGAAAATACCGCAGCCGGCGATCGGAATCGCCGGTGCCCTTGTCAACGTCGGCATCGACAGGCGGAAGGTTCAATTTAGGCACGGCGCGTTTCCGAGGAGTCGATGCTGAGGCCGGCAGCGGTGCTGCCGGCGCGTAATGTCTGGATGGCGCGAGCCAGCCGCAGCACGCCCTCGTCAATGGCCGCGGGCGCCAGACTGGCGTAGCCCAGAACAAGGCCGGCGCAGCAATGCGAGCGGTGCGCCTCGCCCTTGAAATACAGGGGTGAGATGGGTCGAACGCCCACGCCGTGCTGCCGGGCCAGGCTGACCAGCTCAGGCTCGTCAGCCTCTGCCACCCCGGGCACCCACACCACCACGTGCAAGCCGGAGGCCGAACCCGCCACCTGGACGGCGTCGGGCAGGTGGCGTTCCAGGGCGCGCAGCAGGGCGACGCGGCGCGCTTCGTTTTGCCGCCGGCAACGTCGCACGTGGCGTTCATACGACCCGTCTTCAATTAACGAAGCCAGCGCCGCCTGTTCCAGCCGGGGTGCGTGCCGGTCCATCAGCCGCTTGGCCTCTCGAAACACGCTGACCAGGCTGGGTGGCAGCACCAGATAGCCCATCCGCATCTGCGGGGACAGGGCTTTGGAAAACGTGCCGACATAGATGACGGCGCCTGAATCGTCGATGGATTGCAGCGTATCGACGGGACGCATTCCATAGCGGAATTCACCGTCGTAGTCGTCTTCGACGATCCATGCCCGCTGCCTGGCCGCCCACGCCAGCAGCGCCCTGCGGCGGGCGATGGGCATCACGCCGCCCAAGGGAAACTGGTGCGACGGCGTCACGTAGACCAGGCGCGTGCGTTCTTCGGGCAGGGCCTCGGACAGCAGCCCTTGTTCGTCCACAGGCACTTCGCGCACATCCGCCCCCACGGCCTCGAACAGGCGGCGGGCCATCACGTAGCAAGGGTCTTCGACCAGCACCGTATCGTCAGCGTCCACCAGTACGCGCGCGCATAGATCGATTGCCTGTTGCGAGCCATGCACGATAAGGATCTGGTCGGCGTGACAGGCCAGCCCCCGTGCCCGGCGCAAATAGCCTTGCAGCGCCACACGCAGCGCAAGTTCACCCTGGGGAGCCTGGTAATAAAGACTAGGCTGGCGTTGTACCAAGGCTCGGTTATAGGCTTTGCGCCACGCCAGCACCGGGAAGTCGTCAAAGGCCAAGGCGCCATATAGAAAGTCAATAACGCGCGGATCGGCGCCAAAAACCTGCGGCCCATCTTTGTCGAGAAAGCCGCGCACTTTCTTGCCGTACGCCGACAAGCGCAGCACCGCATCCGGCGCTGCCATGGCCGGCCGTGGATTCACATCGGCGTGGGCGGCGCCGGGGGGGG
>NZ_JBLVOL010000121.1:56576-65661 GCF_053543755.1 Achromobacter semiaridum
CGGGCCGCCACGCGCGCGCGGCGGCCCAGGCTGGTCTCAACGTAGCCTTCGGCGGCCAGCTGTTCGTAGACCGTCGTGATCGTGGTGCGGGACACCGCCAGGTCCAGCGCCATCGCCCGCGTCGAAGGCAAGGGCATGCCCGCGCGCAAGGTGCCATCAAGGATCTGCGCCCTGATGCGTTCATAGATGCGGCGGCTGGTGTCGGCTGGGGGCTTGGCCGGGGACGTAGGCATGAGCGGCTTAACTGGCTTGAAAAAAATCAATCGGACTGGACGTTTTCATTGTGCCAGAGGTGCGTCATAGTCTCGTTTTTTCTTGTCTGTGTCTGCGCGGCTTTGCGCTTGATTTCCGCTTGGCTTCTGCTTGGTTTTTTCCCCTGCCTTTTTCCTTTATGTACACCGCAACCTTCACATTCATGCCCGGCGAGTACGACAGCGCCTTCCACGAAATGGACAACGCCATCGCGGCCGTCGCGCGGTCCATTCCCGGCTATCTGGGCGAGGAAGCCTGGGAAAATCCGGCGACGGGCCTGGTATCCAACGTGTATTACTGGAGTAACCGCGAAGCCCTTCAGCAGCTGATCGACCACAAGGATCACCTCAAGGCCAAACGGCAGCAGAACAAGTGGCTACGCGGTTATCAGGTGGTCATTGCCGAAGTCATCACAAGCTATGGCGACGGAGGCATCGCGCATCCGTTGAACCGCCCCGTCCAGTAACCGCGCAAGGCCGTGGAACCGGCTTTGGGCGACCGGCCGCGGGCGACCGGCTTCGGGCGACCGGCGCCAGGAAGCCGGCAGTTGAACCCGGCGCCCTACCCCGGACGGCGCCATACCGTCGCCAGCCACGGCTGCTGGTCGCGCGGCAGGCCGTCGGGGCGGTAATAGTGTTCCAGTTCTTCGAAGCCGGCGCCCGCCATCAGTGCGCGCCAGCCTTCCAGGTCGTGGTAGGCGCCGTAGCGCCCACGGTTCCAGCCTTCCTGGTTGCCGCCACGGGGGTTCGAGCAGAACAGCACGCCGCCGGGACGCAGCGCGGACCATAGCTCGCGCAGCACTCGCGGCAATTCCTGGCCGGGCACGTGGAACAGCACGGCGTTGGCGAAGATGCCGTCAAAACGTTCTGCGGGCAGCGACAGTTGCAGGAAGTCCTGATGCCAGACCTCGCAGCCGGACGCGGCGCGGGCCATCTTGACGAAGCTATGCGTGCCGTCCAGCCCCACCGGCCGATGGCCCAGCGCGGCAAACGCCATCATGTCGCGGCCGGGGCCGCAGCCCAGATCCAGGATGTCGTACGGCGGCTCGACATGGATGTGGCGCATCAGCGCGGCGATGTTCTGCGTGACGTCGTGCCCGCGCGTGTTGGCCGCGAACGCCTCGGCGTTCTCTTCGTAGTTCGCCAAGGTCAGCGCGGTGATCTTGGCCAGGTCTTCCGGGTCGAGTTTCATCACGGCATTGTGCCTGGATTGCGGCGCGCGTTGCTCGATTCGCGCGCGGGAGCGCCGCGCGGCTTGCTGCAAGCGCTGCGCCAGCACCGCGCGGGGCGGCAGGTCGGTGGGATATTGCGCCGCTTGCACGCCGGATGGCGTCAGTTCAAGCAGCTGGATGTATTCGGTTTGCGTACCGGCGCACATGATCATGCCCAGCGGCGTCGCTTCTTCGGCCTGGCGGTCGGATTTGTCCAGCCGGCGCAGGCAGGATTCCACCTGCGGCTGGCTGATCACGGAGAACTCGTCCAGCGTCATCACAATGGCCACCAGCCGCCGAAGCTTGCGGTGAAAGAACAGCAAGTCCAGCGTGTGTTCGTCGTTGTCGATGCGCAGGCGCTTTTGCCGGGCCACGAACGCAAGGCCGACGTCCAGCTGCATCAGGAAGGACTCCATATCCGCCACGATGGCCATATGCAAGTCACGCGCCGGTGCTGCATCGGCGGGCATTGCGCACCCTGCCCGACTGCCGGATTCGCCCAGATTCCACTTCGTCACGACGACTACTCCTTAGATACCCCAACGAAGTGTTCATCATGAAATAGAAAAGCCCGCGCGCCTACTGGGCACGCGGGCTTCTAGGACCAAGTCAGACTCAGGCGGCCAGACGGCCTTCGATTTTGGTCTTGGTGGCGGGCAGGTCTTCCGGCAAGCCTTGGGACAGTTGGCCGAACAGTTCGTGGTGCAGCGCCAGCTCGTCGCGCCAGGCGTCGGCGTCCACCGACATGACCTGCTCGAATTTGTCGGGCGTGAACTCCAGGCCAGTCCAGTCGATGTCCTGGTAGCTGGGCGATACGCCGAACACCTGGTCCACACCCTTGGATTCGCCGTCGATACGGCCCAGCATCCAGCGCAGCACGCGCATGTTTTCACCAAAGCCCGGCCAGACGAACTTGCCATCGGGGCCCTTGCGGAACCAGTTCACGCAGTAGATGCGCGGCAAGGTGGCGCCGGTGGCTTCCAGTTGCTTGCCCAGCTTGAGCCAGTGGTTGAAGTAGTCGCTCATGTTGTAGCCGCAGAACGGCAGCATGGCGAAGGGGTCGCGGCGCACCACGCCCTGCTGGCCGACGGCGGCAGCGGTGGTTTCCGAGCCCATGGTCGCGGCCATGTATACGCCTTCGACCCAGCTGCGGGCCTCGGTCACCAGCGGCACGGTGGTCGAGCGGCGGCCGCCAAAAATGAACGCGTCGATGACCACGCCCTTCGGGTTTTCCCATTCGGGGTCGATGGACGGGCATTGCGCGGCCGGCGCGGTGAAGCGCGCGTTCGGGTGCGCGGCCTTGCGGCCGGTTTCGCGGGCGATGGCGGGCGTCCAGTCCTGGCCTTGCCAGTCGATCAGGTGCGCGGGCGGCGTGTCGGTCATGCCTTCCCACCAGACGTCGCCATCATCGGTCAGCGCCACGTTGGTGAAAATGACGTTGGCCTTCAACGTGGCCATCGCGTTGAAGTTGGTCTGTTCGCTGGTGCCCGGGGCCACGCCGAAATAGCCGGCCTCCGGGTTGATGGCGTGCAGGCGGCCGTCGGGGCCGGGCTTGATCCAGGCGATGTCGTCTCCGATGGTGGTGACCTTCCAGCCGTCCATGCCTTGCGGCGGGATCAGCATGGCGAAGTTGGTCTTGCCGCAGGCCGACGGGAATGCCGCCGCCACGTGGTACTTGCGGCCCTTGGGCGAGGTAACGCCCAGGATCAGCATGTGTTCGGCCAGCCAGCCCTGGTCGCGGCCCATGGTGGACGCGATACGCAGCGCAAAGCACTTCTTGCCCAGCAGCGCGTTGCCGCCATAGCCCGAGCCGAAGCTCCAGATTTCGCGGCTCTTGGGGAAATGCACGATGTACTTGGTGGGGTTGCACGGCCACGGCACATCGGCTTCGCCGGCGGCAAGCGGTTTGCCCACGGAATGCACGCAGGGCACGAAGTCGCCATCGGTGCCCAGTACGTCGTACACGGCCTTGCCCATGCGCGTCATGATGCGCATGTTCACGACCACATAGGGGCTGTCGGACAGCTCAACGCCGATGTGGGCGATGTCCGAGCCCAAGGGGCCCATCGAAAACGGCACGACGTACAGCGTGCGGCCGCGCATGGCGCCGTCGAACAGGCCGTTCAACGTGTCGCGCATTTCAGCCGGATCGGCCCAGTTGTTGGTGGGGCCGGCGTCTTCGGCGCGGTCGGAACAGATGAAGGTGCGGTCTTCCACACGCGCCACGTCGGACGGGTCCGAGCACGCCAGGAAGGAATTCGGCCGCTTGGCGGGGTTGAGCCTGCGCATCGTGCCGGCCTGGACCATCTGTTCGCACAGGCGGTCGTATTCTTCCTGCGAGCCGTCGCACCAGACCACGCGGTCGGGCTTGGCCAGTGCTACAAAACTGGCTACCCAGTCGATCAGGCCGCGATGCTTGACGTAGGCGGGCACGTTCAACGCTGCCAACCCCCCATCCAATGGCTTATTCATTGGGGCTATCTCCATGCTTAGACGAATGGTGATACGGCCCCAATTGCGTGGGGCCGTATGTAATTTGCGCCATCATACTTGCAGCGCGGGGCAACCCGTCAACCCATCCTCATGGACGAGATTGTCACGGGTTGAGACGAGCTCAACGGTAGCTCCCGTCGCGCAACTCTCGGCGGATGATCTTGCCGGTCGCCGTGGTTGGCAAACTGGTTACAAACCGGATGGCGCGCGGGTATTCATGGGCGGCCAGACGGGTGCGTACATGCGCCTGCAAGTCGCGCACCAAGGCGTCGTCGCCGGTGACGCCGTCATTCAACACAACATAGGCCATGACGATCTCGGTGCGTTGTTCATCGGGCACGCCCACCACGGCCGCCATGCGTACGGCGGGGTGGCCGATCAGGCAGTCTTCGATGGGCGCGGGGCCGATGCGGTAGCCCGCACTGGTGATGACGTCGTCGTTGCGGCCAACAAAGCGGATAAAGCCGCGCGCGTCGCGCACGCCCACGTCGCCCGTCAGGAGATAATCGCCCACGAACTTTTCGGCGGTGGCCTCGGGGTTGTTCCAGTAGCCCAGGAACATGACGGGGTCCGCGCGCAATACGCCGATGTTGCCCTCCTGTCCATCGGCCACTTCTACGCCCTGGTCATCCACAATAGCCACCCGGTGGCCCGGCGCGGCGCGGCCGATGGAACCGATTTCCGGGTCGAACAGCGACGAGCACGATGACACCAGCATGTTGCATTCGGTCTGGCCGTAGAACTCGTTGATGGTCACGCCCAGCACGCGGCGGCCCCAGTCGATGAGCTCGGCGCCCAGCGATTCTCCGCCGCTGGCCACCGAGCGCAGCGCCAGCGCGCCGGCGCCGTCCGGGTAGGCGGCCCCGCGCATCATCTTCAGCGCGGTGGGCGGCAGGAATGTGTGGGTGACGCCGTGGCGCGCCATCAGCTCCAGCGCGGCGCTGCCGTCGAACTTTTCAAAGCGGCGCGCCAGCACCGGCACGCCGTGGTGCCACGCGGGCAGCAGCACATCCAGCAGCCCGCCGATCCAGGCCCAGTCGGCCGGCGTCCACATCAGGGCGGCGTTTTCGGGAAAGAACTCGTGTGACATTTCCACGCCGGGCAAGTGGCCCAGCAGGACGCGATGCGCGTGCAGCGCGCCCTTGGGCTTGCCCGTGGTGCCGGACGTGTAGATGATCACGGCGGGGTCGTCGGCGCGCGTGGAGACCGGTTCGAAAACGTCCGATTCCGCGGCCAGTGCCGGATGGAACGGCACGGCGGCGCCGTCGCCATCCCCATCAATGCAATAAATGACCTTCAGGCCGGGCAGGCTGGCGCGTATCTCGCGCAGCTTGCGGCAGCCCTCGGTGTCCGTCACCAGCGCCGCCGCGCCGCTGTTGGCCAGCCGGTACTGAATGGCGTCCACGCCGAACAGCGTGAACAAGGGCACCGCCACCGCGCCCATTTTGTAAACGGCGATGTGGGTAACCGCCGTTTCAGGCGCCTGTGGCAGGTACACGGCCACGCGGTCGCCGCGCCGCACGCCATGGCGGATCAGGCTGTGGGCCAGGCGGCTGGACTGCGCCTTGATGTCATCGAACGAGTAACGCGTTTGCGCACCGTCGCTCTTTTCGAAGATCAGCGCCAGGCGGCCGCTGCCGTCCGCCCATTTGTCGCAGGCGTCCACGCCAATGTTGTAGGTGTCCGGCACCTGCCATTGGAATTCGGACACAAGCTGCTTGTAGGATTCCTTTCGGGACAGCATGGTTTTGTCTCTGATGTTGTTATGGAAATCGCCCGGGGCTTGCTGAACTTGCTTGACCCTGGCTCAATAATAAGCCTCGCCCCACCGCCCTTTTGCCGTCCGCATGGAAAAAACCCCCGTCGTTCCGATCCGCCGCCCGCCTGCCAGCGCCAAGTCCGAACAGCGCATACGCGACATCCTGCACATGGCGCGGCAGGTGTTTTCCGAGGCCGGCTTCCAGGCCGCCACCACCACCGAGATCGCCCAGCGCCTGGGCGTGTCCGAAGCCACGATCTTCACGTACTTCGGCGGCAAGCGTGAATTGTGCGTGCGGGTGATCGGCGACTGGTATGACGAAATCATCGCCAAAGTGGAAGACAACCTGCCGCACGTGCACGGGGCGCGGGCGCAGCTGCATTACCTGGTGCATACCCATTTGCGGCATCTGCTGGCCGAAGGCCCGGGGCTGTGCGCCTTCATCCTGTCCGAAGGGCGCGCGCGTAACGACGATTTCGGCGAGGTCTACGCGGGGCTGCAACGGCGCTATACGGCGCCGCTGATGCGCATCCTGGCACAGGGACAGGCCGACGGCGACATCCGGCAAGACATGCCGCTGCGCTTGCTGCGGTCCACGGTGTATGGCCCGATGGAGCACGTGCTGTGGGATGCGATGCTGCGCGGCGCGCGGGTGAACGTGGCCGCCACCGCCGACCAGTTGGTCGGGTTCTTGTGGCAGGCCCTGCAACCGCCGCACCGCGACGCGCTGGCGCTGGCGCAGTTCCGGGGCGAGGTGCGCGACGCCCTGCACCGGCTTCACGCGTCTGAAGAGACGGCCGAAGGGTTGGCGTCGGCTGCATCGCCCGCATCGCCAAACAAGGACGGCGGCACGTACTGAGGAAAGCCGTTGTAGACCTCGCCCCGTTCGGCCGCCTGCAAGGTCCAGGAATGGCGCGCGTTCGGCACGCCGCCATCCACGCGAATGACCGTGCCGTTGATGAAGGCGGCTGCGGGCGACAGCAGGAACACCACGGCCGCCGCCAATTCGGCCTCGGTGCCAAACCGTTGCAACGGCACCTTGGTCTTCAGTTCACGCAGCACCGCGCGGTAGTGGTCGTCGTAGCTGTCCATGCCGCTGGAGGCGATCCAGCCCGGCGCGACCGCATTCACGCGCACTCCCGCATAGGCCCACTCGCACGCCGCGGTTTCGGTCAGGTTCCAGACTCCGGCGCGCGCCGCGCCTGAATGCCCCATGCCGGGCATGCCACCCCAGATATCGGCCAGCATGTTCACGATGGACCCGCCGTGCTGGCGCATGTGCTGGGTGTAGACCTCGCGCGCCATCAGGAAGGTGCCGTGCAGGTTGTTCTGCACGACCGCGTTCCAGCCGTTCAGGCTGATGCGGTCCAGCGGCGCGGGGAACTGCCCGCCCGCGCAATTGAACAAGCCGTCGATAGCGCCGTGCCGCGCCAGCACGTCCGCCACCGCGCCGCGCACGCCGGCTTCATCACGGATGTCGCAGGCATGCAGGCTGAGTCCGCCGGCGGCCTCGGGGTAGATGCGAGCGATTTCCGCGCCCGCCGCTTCCAGCTTTTCCAGCTTGCGGCCCACCAGCGCCAGGTTCGCGCCCAGCGACGCCAGCTCGTGCGCGGTGCAACGGCCCAGACCGCTGCCGCCGCCAGTCACCACGACGGTCTTGCCATCGAAAAGCCCCGGTCTGAACACCGAGGCATAGCGCGACGTGGCGGCTTGGCCGCCCGGTGTCGGGTCTGCTGTAAAGCCAGAGGCATAGCCCGAGGCGGGGTTGGCTTGCACATTCGATTCTGGGTTCATGCCTCGCTCCATTATTTTTTTGAAGGTATTTTTTTAAAGGTATTTTTTTGAGGATAACTCAATATTTCTGTCCAACGCATCCCAGAAATCCCGATTCCGTCCTAGAATTATTGGATTGCAGCACCCCACTTCTTGAGCACAAATCAACAATCCAGGAGACCCGCATGACTTCGACAGCCCCGCTGAATGTCGCGCGCGATGGCGCCATCGTTCGACTGACCCTGAACCGGCCGGACATGCGCAACGCCTTCGATGAAACGCTGATCTCCGCGCTGACCGGCGCCGTGCGTGATGCCGCGCAAGATCCCGGCGTGCGCGTGCTGCTGCTGACAGGCGCGGGCAAGGCGTTCTGCGCGGGCGGTGACCTGAACTGGATGCGCAAAATGGCCACGCACACGGATGTGGACAACCGCCAGGATGCGACCCGGCTGGCCGACATGCTGCACACGATCTGGGCGTGCCCGAAGCCCGTGGTGGCCTGCGTGAACGGCGACGCCTACGCGGGCGGCATGGGCCTGCTGTCGGCCTGCGACATCGCTATCGCGGCCGACGGCGCGCATTTCTGCCTGTCTGAAACGCGCTTGGGGCTACTGCCCGCCACCATCAGCCCGTACGTGATCCGCGCCATGGGCGAGCGCGCCGCCAACCGGTATTTCCTGACCGCTGAACGCTTCGACGCCGCCACCGCGCTGCGCTTGGGGCTGGTGCACGATGTGGTGCCGGCCGACGCCCTGGCCGACGCCGCCGACGCCATCTGCCGCGCGCTGTGCGCCAACGGGCCGGACGCCGTCAAGGCCAGCAAGCGGCTGGTACGCGATTTTGCGGGCCGGGCCATTGACGCCGAATTGATCGCCGACACGGTCGAGCGCATCGCCGCGTGCCGCGCCACCGATGAAGCGCGCGAAGGCGTGGCGGCTTTCCTGGAAAAGCGCGAGCCGTCCTGGCGACAGCGCCCTTGAGACCATGGCGGGGATAGCGGCTACACACGCCATGACATAATCCCTGGCGCATCTTCAGGAATTTTCATGCCGCACCCGACTTCCCCCTCCCCCGCCTTCCCGCCCCTCAATGCCGACCGCCTGTGGTCCCGCGTTGAAGCCTTGTCCCGGTTCACCTTGCCCGACGTCCCCTGGACACGACGCGCCTTTTCGCCCTTGTTCGACGACGCCCGCGCCTGGTTGCGCGGCCAATTCGAAGAGGCCGGCCTGGCCACGCGTCTGGACGCGGGCGGCAACCTGGTCGGCACGCGCGCCGGCCGCGACCCGGCGCGCAAGCCCATCGCCACCGGCTCGCACTGCGACACCGTGATGGAAGGCGGACGCTTTGACGGCATCATCGGCGTGCTGGCCGGCATCGAAGTGGCGCACACGCTGAACGAGCACGGCATCGAACTTGACCACCCCTTTGAAGTCATCGACTTCCTATCCGAAGAACCCAGCGACTACGGCATCTCGTGCGTGGGCAGCCGCGCCCTTAGCGGCCAGCTGTCGGCGGACATGCTGGCCGCCTGCAACCCCGCCGGCGAATCGCTGGCCCAGGGCATTGCCCGCATCGGCGGCGACCCCGCCGCGTTGACC
>NZ_JBLVOL010000121.1:65688-69932 GCF_053543755.1 Achromobacter semiaridum
GCGGGGCGCGGGCGGCACGGCGGCCTTTGTTGAACTGCACATCGAACAAGGCCCCGTGCTGGAAAGCCGTGGCCTGCCGATTGGCGTGGTCACCAATATCGTGGGCATCCGGCGCGTGCAGATCATTGTGCAAGGCCAACCCGACCACGCCGGCACCACGCCGATGGACATCCGCCGCGACGCCCTGGTGGGCGCGGCGCGCATCATCGACGCGGCCAGCCGCCAGGCCAGCGCCGCCAGTGGCAACCCGCATTACGTGGTGGCCACCGTGGGCCGGCTGTCGATGACGCCCAATGCCGCCAACGCCGTGCCCGGCCGCGTCGAGATGACGCTGGAAGTGCGCAGCGACAGCAACGCCGTGCTGGACAGCTTCCCCGAAACGCTGATGGCCGGCGTGGCCGACGACCTGAAGGCCTTGCGCCTGACGGCCGGCTTCTCGCCACTAAGCCGCGCCCAACCCACCGACTGTTCACCCCTGGTGATGGACGCCGTGAAAGCGGCGGCGGACCAGCTGGGCTACGCGTCCATCCGCCTGCCCAGCGGCGCCGGCCACGATGCCGTGTACATGGCGCCCACTGGCCCCATCGGCATGATCTTCATCCCCTGCCTGAACGGCCGCAGCCACTGCCCCGAAGAATGGATCGAACCGTCGCAGCTGCTGGACGGCACGCGCGTGCTGTACCAGTCCGTGCTGGAACTGGACCGCGTGCTGCGCGGCGCCTGACGCGCCACACCCATTCCGCCCCCACGGTTATCGCCGGCCACGGGGCGGCGCGCTGCCATAATGGCTGCCTTGCCCCGGATGAATCCCATGGAACAGATAGAACTGAACGACAGCACCGCCGACCGCTTCCTGCTGGACGCGCCCGGCTTGTCGCTGCTGGTCTTCCATAGCCGCACCTGCGGCACCTGCCGCATTGCGCGCGAACAGCTGCCGGCGCTGGAACTGCCGGTGGAAAGGGTCTGCTGGGTGGACGCCGGAGACAACCGTGGCCTGGTCGAGCGCTACGAAGTCTTTCACCTGCCCGCCATGTTCGTGACACGCGACGGCGCCTTTTTCGGGCCGGTGCAATCGACGCTGGCCGAGTGGGACTTGCGCCAACAGATCGGCCTGGCGCTGGACAGCTACCCCGCCGAATTGCCGTGACGGCGCCCGCGTCCAAACCGCTGCGCCTGCCGCTGGACACGCTGGCCACTACCGGCATGCTGGCCCTGTGCGTGTGCTGGGGCTTTCAGCAGATCGCCATCAAGCTGGTGGCCGCCGACATCGCGCCCATCATGCAGATTGCGCTGCGATCAAGCTTTGCCGCGCTGGTGCTGGCGGTGGTGGTGTGGCGAGCCGAAGGGCTGGGCGCCGTGCGCGACGGCACGGCGCTGCCGGGCCTGCTGGTAGGCTTGCTGTTCGGCGCGGAATTCCTGTTCGTGGCCCAGGGGCTGCTGTACACCACGGCCTCGCACATGTCGGTGTTTCTATATACCGCGCCGATTTTTGCCGCGCTGGGGCTGCATTGGCTGCTGCCCGAAGAACGCATGCAGCCGCTGCAATGGCTGGGGGTCGCGATTGCTTTCGGCGGCATTGCGGTGGCGTTCCTGTTCAAGGGCGACGCGCCGCGCGAAGCGGCAGGCGCCGCCAACATGCTGCTGGGCGACGCCATGGGGTTGGCGGCGGGCTTGCTGTGGGGCGCCACCACGGTCGCCATCCGCGCAACGTCGTTGTCCGAAGCGGCCCCGTCCAAGACCTTGCTATATCAGATGGCGGTGGCGGCGGTGGGCCTCTTGGCCTATGCCGTGGCTACCGGGCAGCACGCCATCCGCCCCACGACGGCGGCCTTGACCAGCGTGGCGTTCCAGGCAGTGGTGGTGGCCTTGTCCAGTTACCTGGCGTGGTTCTGGCTACTGCGCCGCTACCTGGCGTCGCGCCTGTCGATCCTGTCGTTCATGACGCCGCTGTTCGGCGTGAGCTTCGGCGTGCTGATCCTGGATGAACCGCTGGACGCGGGCTTTGCCATCGGCGCGGTGCTGGTGCTGTCCGGCATCACGCTGGTCAGCGGCGGCGAAGTGGTCAGGCAGTGGCTGCGCGGGCGGCGGGACTGATTTGGCGGTCAGGGCGCGGGGCGCTCTATCCCGCCGCCCGATCCCGCTGCCCGATCCCGCCGCCCGATCCCGCTGCCCGGCCCCGATGCCCTGCCCCCCGGCCCCGCCCCTTTACCCGCGGGCCCGGCCCAGGTTCAGCACGATCAGCGCGGCGCCCGCCAGCACGAAGGCAAACCCCCACCAATCGGCAATGACCGGCCGGTCGCCCACCAGCGCCATCGCCCCCAGCACGCCCACCACCGGCACCATCAACGTGGTCAACGCGGCCACCGTGGCGCTGACGCGCTCGCTCAGCACGAACCACAGCCAATAGGCCACCGCCGTACCCAGGATGATGTGAAACGACAGCGCCGCCACGATGCGGCCGTTCCAGCCCTGGGTGGGGAATGACTCGCCCGCGATCAACACGCCCGTCAGCGCGCACGCGGCGCCCACGGCCAACTGCCATGCCGTGACGACGATACGGTGGCCGTCCACGGGCCAGCGTTTCAGATACACCGTGCCCGCCGCCCACCCGAATGCGGCCACCAGCGGAAACACCAGGCCACGAGTGGCGGCCAGGTCGTGCTGCCCGAACACCGCGCGCAACACCGGCCAGGCCAGGATTGCGACGCCGATGGCGCCCAGCATCAATGCCAGCGCGCGCCGCCGGTCCAGCCGTTCGCCCAACACCAGCCAGGCCAGCAGCGCCGACATCATGGGCATCGTGAAGGTCAGCACCGCCGCGCGCGACGTGCTGGTGCTGAGCTGCGCCCAGGCCACCGCCAGGTTGAAGACCGCGACGGCCAGCACCCCGCCCACCACGATGCCCGGCCACGCATCGCGCGGCGGCAACAGCGGCAGGCGCTTGGCGCGCGCCAGCAGCAACAGCAGGACGGCGCCGCTGCCCAGCCCCAGCACGCGCAGCGTGAAGGGCGGAAAGATGGCCAGGATGATCTTCACCGCCGGCCAGTTCAGCCCCCAGAACAGGGCCAACGCCACCGGAATCAGGCGCACGCGGCTTTTTCCCGGGCGGTCAGTTCAGACAGGCTGTGGCGCTGATTGCCTTCGGCGTCGAAGTTGGCGGGGTCCAGCCAGCGTTCATAGGCGGCGCGCAGCGCGGGCCATTCGCCGTCGATGATCGAGAACCAGGCGGTGTCGCGGCTGCGGCCCTTGTAGATCGTGGCCTGGCGGAAGATGCCTTCAAACTGAAAGCCCAACCGCGCGGCGGCTTGGCGCGACGGCGCGTTCAGGCTATCGCACTTCCATTCATAACGGCGGTAACCCAGCTCGTCGAAGGCGCGGCGCATCAGCAGGAATTGCGCTTCGGTGGCGATGCGGGTGCGCTTGAGCTGGCGCGAGAACGACACGAAGCCGACTTCGATGACGCCATTGGCGGGGTCGATGCGCATCAAGGCCAGCGTGCCGATGGCCCGCCCCGTTTCCAGGTCGATGATGGCGTGATGCAGGGGGTCGTTGCCCGCCTGGGCGGCTTCGGCAAAGGCGCGGTATGCGGCGGCGTCGGCAAACGGGCCAACGCCCATGTAGGTCCAGTCGCTATCGTCCGGCGCCCGGCTGAACGCGTCGTACAGGTCCGCGGCATGACGCTCGGCGGACAAGGGTTCCAGGCGGCAGTAACGGCCGACGGCCGGCGTCAGCGGCGGGCGCGGGCGCGCGGTCCAGCCGGGTACGTCGGGGCCGATGGGTTGTTGAAATGCGTTGACGCGGGCTTGCATTGGGCGGGGCCTCATCCGGTTAAGCGCGCGCCGCCGGCCGTGGCGGACGCAACACGCAGGGCCTCACGATATCGGAATCGTGGCATCATAAAAAGCACCACGGGTCTCGAATTTAATAGGGCCACGATCAATGTGGCCCGCGATCATCGCGCCATGCAACCGCCCAGCCAAAGCCTGCCCGCCAACACCGCCCTGCTGTCCAGCCCACTTGCGCGCGGCCCCGGCGCGCCGCCGCGCCAACGCCAGCTGATTCAACGCCTGAAGCAAGCCATCCTGGCCGGCCAATTGCCCGCGGGCGGCAAGCTGCCATCGTCCCGCGCGCTGTCCGAAGAGCTTGAGATCTCGCGCAATACGGTGTTGATCGCGTACGAACAATTGACGGCCGAAGGCTATGTGATTGCCGACCGCCAGGGCACCCGCGTGGCGCCGCTGTCG
>NZ_JBLVOL010000122.1:0-32580 GCF_053543755.1 Achromobacter semiaridum
CCCCCGAAACCGGCCATCAATCCGGATGCGGCTTTCTTGACGGCGGACGCCATGGCGCCGTCCTTGTGCACCAGTTCGGCGCTGACGATCAGAGGATCGTCGACCGTGGTGCTGGGCAAGGCCGGCAAGTTGGCGGCGTCGCTGCCGGGGCCCACGAAATTGTGCGTGGCGCCCTTGACCGAGAACAGGCCCGGCCCCTTGAACACAATGTCGGCCCCGTCCAGCGTTACGCTGCCGCCCGCGGCTTGCAGGGTCACGCGCCGGTTGCCCAGGATCTCGATGCCTTCGGCCGACGACGTCACGGTGATGTCCTGGCCCGCCAGCGCTTCCAGGATGTCGGTATGCGCGTGCAGCGACACTGGCGCTTGCGCCGAAATGGCGCGGATGGGGCCTTGCTGCGCGAACACGCTGGCCGAGCGCGCGGACACCGCCGAATACGTTTGCTGCGCGGACACGTGCGCGTCCGATTGCGCGGTGGCGTGCAGGTGCTTGCCCGCATGCAGCACGGCACTGGCCGGCGTGGCCAGGTTCAGGGAATTGGGGGAATCGATCAGCAGGTGGGGGCCGTTGATGCGTTCGACGGCGGCCGAATCCGTGCGCTGGCCGTTGGCCGCCTTGCCGGCGGCCTGGCCGTTGATCTGGGCAGCATAGCGGCCGTCCTGCTCCGGGTCCAGCGTCGCCAGCAGTTCGTCATAGCCGTCGGCCGCCGCCATCGTGCGCGCCTGATGCTGGCCAGCGCTGTCGTTCAAACGGCGCGATGCGTCTTGCGCGCCACGCAGCAACAGCAAGGCCTCCTGCGCATCCGCCTGCGTGGACTTGGCTTGTTCGCGCGCGGTGGCCGACACCAGCATGCCCTGGCCCGACCGCACGACCGTCCATGCGTCCGAACGCAGTTCAAAGCCCGTGCCGCGCCATTGGCCCCGGTTGGCGTCGTCCAGGTCCTGTTCGACCAGATGGCCCAGGCCCAGCTGCGTGGCGGCGGTCGAGCTGGCCAGCCGCGTGCGCAGCTTGCCGCGCGTGTCGTCAAACACCCACTGGTTGCGGCCCGCGCCGTCCAGGCCGTGGCTATGCCAGCCGCTCAGTACGCCGGCGTGATTCGCTTCGGCGTTCTCGCCGGCGGACCAGGGCGGCAGGTCCGCGTCGTTATAAAGCTGACCGGCAACCACGGGCCTGTCGATATCGCCATCGATAAATTCCACGATGACTTCGGTGCCGCCTCGGGGCAAATGATGCGCACCCCAGTTGGGGCCCGCTTGCGCGCTGGCTACGCGCAGCCACGTGCCCGAGCGGTCGTCGCCCGGCGCGTTGCCGCTGGCGTCGCCGTGCGTCTTGTGCGGCAGGCCACCGGTGACGGGCTTGTCGCCGCGCTGCCAGGGAAACTGCACTTTCACGCGCAGGTCGCGGTCGGACGTGATGGGTGCGTCGCCGGCGCTGACCACCACCGCCACCAGGCCTTCGGGCGCGGTCGGGCGCGGGCGCCACGCGGGCATCAGCGCGGCCGCCTCGGGCTGCGCGGTGAAGCGGTTGCGATAGGTGCCGCGTTCCATGTCGGCGCTGCTTGCCACCGGGGTGGCCTGTGCCTCTAGGTTGTTGGTGGCTTCGTGCACTACCTCCAGCACCACGTAACGGTTGCCGCCCAGCTCATCCACCGCTTGCCCGCCGCCGCCCTCGGCATAGCGTTCGTGCTGCGTCATGGCGAACAAGCGCCCGGGGGCCAGCGACCGCGCCGTGCCCGCGCCTTTGAAGCGGACGATGCGCGATTCGTGGGCGCGCAACGAACGCGCGGCGCTTTGTTCGGCGGCGTCGTCGTCGGCGTAGCGGCCATGGCCGGCGTAGTCGTAATCCTCAAGCACCGGCAAGGCTTCCACCTGCACCGACGAGCGGCTTTGCGCGGCATGCGCGGTCAGTGTGCGTTCGTTCCAGGCGGCGCGCGCCACGGCGTTCGGGCGCACGGACTGGGCCGCTGAGAAATGCGTGATGCTGTCGCGGGTTTCGGTGGCGTCGCTGCGATGAAAACGCAGGGGCGAGGCCGGGTCTTCGGGCCGCGCCGCGCCCGCATCGAAGATCACGACGCGATGGCGTGCTCCGCCGCCGGCCGCCTGGCCGTCGTCCTGTTGGTGCTCGAAGCGATACGACAGGCCTGCCTCGGCCAGGATGCGCTGCACGAATTGCAGGTCCGATTCGCGGTACTGCGTGCAAGCGGCGCGCGCGGGTAGTGCCTCGGTGACTTCAAACGCAAAGGCCGCCTGGGGATAATCCGCAAAGATGTCGCTGACGATGTCCTGCACGGACTGATCTTGGTAGATGAAGCTGTCGCGGCGCAGCGCCAGCGCGGCCATCCATGGCGCGGCGTGCAAGCGGTAGCGGGCCAGACCGCCATCGGCGCCCAGCGCGTCCACGCCTTCGACCACGGCATGCCAGCGGCGCATCGACCCATCCGCCTGCAACAGGCTGACGGTGATTTCCTTGCCCAGCAGGCCGCTTACATCGAGCTCGGCGCTAGCGGCCAGGCAGTCCAGCGTCAACGCGAACAGGCGCGACACGCCTTCGCGCAGCGTCATCCGTTCGGGCACCAATTCGGCGTCCAGCGGCGTGCTGACGCGCAGCATGCGCGCCTGTTGCGACAAGGTGGCGATGTTCATCGACGAGTAGGCCGAGGCGCTCGACGGGTTCGAAGGCGTAGCGTTCATGGCAGCGAAATGGTCAGGTGCGCGGCGCGCGGACCCAGCTTGACGATGTCGTGGTACGGCGCCATCGCCGTCTGCATTTCGGAATTCAGAAAGTGGCCCATGCCCAGGAATGCCAGGAGGCCCAGCAGCGCAAACACCGCCATGATCGACCATAGCGGCACGTCGCGCTTGAGCGTGTGGGCAATCTTGTCGGGCAGTTGCCAATGCGGCGCAAAGCCGGTGCGCTTGCCGCGCAGCAGGGCAATCTCATCACCCAGCCGCGCGGTCAGGTAGCCCAGTTTTTCCTGGCCTTCGATCAGGTATTTGCCCTGGAAGCCCAGCAGCAGGCACATGTAGTAGATCTCAAGCGATTGCAGGCGAGGCGCGCCTTGCGCACGCAGGTCTTCCAGACGTGCAAAAAAATTCTCGCCCGCCAGCTGCTCGCCGAACAGCGTCAGTTGCAGCGGTTGCAACATCCAGGCGTCACGAATCGCGAAGCCGGAATTCAACACGGTTTCATCGACGGCGGCGCAAAAGGCGTACTTGGTCGCGTAGACGTCTTCGGCCGGAATATCCAGCTTCTTGGCGGCGCGTTCGTAGTCCGCCAGAAACTGCTGCACGCGCGCCGAGAAGGCGGCGGCGTCGGTCGGTTCCTGGCCGCTCTTGACCAGGAACAACATCAGGAAGCCGTCGTACAACAGGTCCAGCAATGACTTGGCGGGGCGGCTGGCATGGAAGTCGGCGGCGCGCTGAGGCAGCGTCGCGCCGGACATCAGGGAAGGGGCGTCGGCGGTCATGGCACGGTTCCTGTCAGCGGGTGACTGCGATCAAATCCAACTTCAGTTCGGGAATGCCCGCGGGGGCGTAGATGGCAATGCTGCGTGCTTGCAGCATGCGGTCATAGAGCGAGCCGCGCGTCTGTAGCGCGAAATACACCGCGCCCGGTTTCACGGGCACGGCCGGCGGCACCTGCGGCGTATAGGTCAGCGGCACGCCCGGCATGGCGGACAGCACCAGCTTGTCGACGTCTTCGGGGGCGCCCACCTTGAAGCGCATCGGCACGCTTTCTGACAGCTCGCGGGCCGGCATGGCGGCCTCCACCGACAGATAGAGCGACGTGGTCTCGTCGAGCTTTTCGGAATCCAGCCGGCCCATGTGGAACGAGGGCCGCAGCTCTTCCAGCACGATGGAAAAGTAGCGCGTCGAGATCACCGTTTCCAGCAGGTCGCGCAGGATTTCGTCCATGCGCGCAAACGCCGGGCCAGGCGCGTCGTGGCGGTACACGGGCAGGTCGGCCAGCGTGTGCACCTTCGAAAATGTCATCAACGCGCCCGCCAGCCGCGCCAGTTCCTGGAACAGGCGTTCGGGGTGCAACTGCGGGTGGTGGAACAAGTGCGACAGCGTGGCGTAGGCTTCGTTGGCCGTGTGCAGCAGCCAGAATGATGCAACATCGCCCGAGCGGAATTCAATGATGTTCTTGCTGGGCTCGCGATGAAAGCCGTACAGCGCATTGACCTTGGCTTGCAACGCGTCCAGCAGCCGGCGCAGCTGTTCGTGCAGCGCGCCCGAAGCCGTCAGCGACAGGCTGGGGGCGATGAAGGAATTGTCCAGCTCGTAACCGGCGCTGGCCGTGCGGCGCACGCGGGCCACCGGAATCGCCAACAGTTCGTCGCGCGGTTCAAACTCCGAAATCAGCCGCACGTCCTTGCGCAGGAATGTCAGCTCGGCCGTGGTTGCGCCGGTGTACAGATCGGGCGCGGGGGCGTTGTCGTGCGTGTAGCGGGTATCGAAATTGCCGGCGGTCTGGCCGTCGCGATAATTGCCCCCAATCGCCTTGAGCGGGTGGATGGCCAGATAGAAAACCGCTTCGCTCACGCCATCCAGCGCCGTCAGCGCCACGGGCGGGGGCAGCTCGTCGCCATGCGGTGCGTTGTAGAGTTCGCCGTCGGGAAACACGGCCGTCATTTCAATGGCGCGCAGCATGCCGTTGGCCAGTGCCGACGCATCGAAACGCGCGGATCGCAGCCCCCATGCATAAGGATGCAGGGCGCGGGCCATCTCGGCCAAGCGGTCCTCGTGATACGCGTCCTGCCGCTGAAAATGTTGCGGCCGGAGGAACAGGCCCTCGCCCCACAGGACTTTGGCTGAATAACTCAAGTTGGCGCTCCTTGTCTTTCTATCTCTATATATAGAAGGCGGGCAATCGCGCGGCGCGCGTCAACCAGGACACTGCACGCCGGACAGGCGCGCGGGGTCGTAGCTGGGTATGCCTGCCGGCAACGTGGGTTTGCCCGTGGCCACCGTCAGCGCGCAAGCGTGCGCGCCCAGAACAATGCCGCTGTCTTTCACGTCGTCGACTTTGAATACGTACTTCCAACGCATCGGCGCCGGCGCATAGAACAGGCCGGCGACCGCGATGTACTCCGCTTGCTTGGGGACTTTTTCAATGCTCTCGATGCGCTGTCCCGGCGTGAGCGTGAGCTCGCGTGAACCCAGCACGGTTTCCCCCAGCGTGGCTTTCTCTTGCGCAGTGTCTATCAATTGCGTAAGCGGCGCACGTTGGAATTGCTCAGGATTCTTCAGGTAGTATATTTTTGTAACTACGGCCATCGCTTGCCCCGCGCCGGCGTTCAAATTTTCTCCCGCATGAATCGCTAATTTCACTTCCACGGGCGCGTTTTCCTGCTTTTTCAGGCCCGCCATCTCCATCGCATTCCCGGTCAAACCAGCCACCGCGCCGATGGCCGAAACCGCTGCACATCCAGTGATGGCGGTGCTTGCCAGCATGCATGCTGCCGCTGCGAACAAACGTGATAAATGGATATGTTTGGACATGGCCCTTTATACCGGAACTGTGTGAAGCAATACAGATCGCGGCACGTTGCGTGCAGTTTCGAGGCAAGTAACATGAAGTCACGCGCTGTAGCGCCGCGCTAACAAAAGGTTGTTGAAATACGGCCCCTAGTTACAACCCCTGCTAGGTGCTTAAACATGCCCTTTTCCCGCCTCGTCGTAGTCGCCGGCGTCGTCGCTTTGATGGCCGGTTGTACGTCGGTAAAACCGCAGTCGGAAGCGGAATACAAACAGTCCATGGCCGCCGCGGAAAAGACGCTGGCGCAGAAGGGCGCGGAGCAGGCCGTCGCGCAATTCGAAGAAATCGCCCAGCGCAATCCGACGCAGGGCGAGCCGTGGTCCTACATCGCGAAAATTCGTTTTGACGAACAGAAATATGGCCAGGCCATCGTGGCTGCCGATGAAACGTTAAGCCGCAACCCTGACGACTTCGTGGCCAAGACCGTGCGCGCCGTGGGCGGGCTGCGCGTGGCAATGCAGTCGCTGGCCGATCTGCGTGCCGACGCCTTGCTGGCTGGCAATGCCCGCGCCGACGCCGTGGCGCTGGCCGCCTCGATGCGCGAGACCTTGGGTCAGGACGTGTTGTTCCCGGAAGGCCGCCGCCCGCCGCCGCCGCGCCCGCGTCAGCCGCGCAAGGTAGATCCGACTGCGCCCGCAGCCGGTACGCCCGCAGCCGGTACGCCCGCCGCCGGTACGCCCGCCGCCGGTATGCCCGCAGCCGGTATGCCCGCCGCCGGTACGCCCGCGTCCCAAGCCGCATCGTCTGGCGCCGCGCCCGCTGCACAACCCGCCGCGCAGCCCAGCCGCCAGCCCGCCACGCAAACACCTACTCCTACGCCTGCCCAGCAGCCCAACCGCGCGCCAAATCCGTTCGGCGACCTGCTTACCAAGTAAACGCCTCATCGTGCGCCGCGCCCTGCGGCTTACGGCTGACCGATAGACACGATCCTTTGCACGGAGCCTTCCATGGCCAAGAAAGAAAGCGTTCAGAAACGACTGCAGAAAGTCCGTCCGCCGCGCGTTCAGCTCACGTATGACGTTGAGAAGGGCGACGCCATCGAACAGAAGGAACTTCCGTTCGTGGTCGGCGTAGTGGGGGATTTCAGCGCGCAGTCCGAAGCCGAACTGCCGCGTTTGAAAGACCGCAAGTTCGTCAACATCGACGTCGACAATTTCGACGACGTGATGCGTGGCCTGGAGCCGCGCGCCGCCTACCGGGTGAAGAACAGCCTGACCGAGGAAGGCGGCACGTTTGGCGTGGACCTGAAGTTCCGTTCCATCGAGGACTTCCGCCCCGAAGCCGTCGTGCAGCAGGTGGACCCGCTGCGCGAGCTGCTGGATATCCGTACCAAGCTGGCCGACCTGCGCAACAAGCTTGCCGGTAACGACAAGCTGGAGGACCTGCTGGGCGAAGTGCTGACCAGCACCGAAAAACTGCAACAGCTGACCAGCGAGACCGACAAGGGAGGCCGCAATGAGTAATTCCGCCGCCGCACAGAACACCGCCGCCGCCGCCGCTTCCGCCGACGGCCAGAGCGGCCTGCTGGACCAGATCGTCGAGCAAAGCCGCGTCGCCAAGTCCACCGCCGAACACGACCGCGCCAAGGACATCATCGGCGAGCTGGTGCGCGAAGTGATGAAGGGCACCGTGGTCGTCTCCGACAACCTGTCGGCCATGCTGGACGCGCGCGTTGCCGAGCTTGATCGACTGATCTCGGCCCAGCTTAGCGAGGTGATGCACGCCCCGGAATTCCAGAAGCTGGAAAGCACCTGGCGCGGCCTGCACTACCTTTGCCAAGAGACCGACACCAGCCCGATGCTGAAGATCAAGGTCCTGAACACCACCAAGCGTGATCTGGTTCGCGACTTCCAGACTGCGATCGACTTTGATCAAAGTCTGATGTTCAAGAAGGTCTACGAAGAAGAGTTCGGCACCTTCGGCGGCGCGCCCTTTGGCGCCCTGCTGGGCAACTTCGAAATCACGCGCCAGCCCGAGGACATGTACTTCATCGAGCAGATGTCGCACGTGGCCGCGGCCTCGCACGCGCCCTTCATCGCGTCGGCCTCGCCCGAGCTGCTGGGGCTGGACAGCTTTGCCGACCTGGGTCGCCCTCGCGATCTGGCCAAGGTGTTCGACACGGTGGAATACACCAAGTGGCGCAGCTTCCGCGATTCGGAAGATTCGCGTTACGTTGGCCTGACCATGCCGCGCTTTCTGGGACGCTTGCCGTACGACCCCGTGGAAGGCACCACCGTCGAAGGCTTCAACTTTGTGGAAGACGTGGACGGCACCGACCATTCCAAGTACCTGTGGTGCAACGCCGCCTGGGCGTTCGGGGCGCGCCTGACGGCCGCATTCGCGGACTTCGGCTGGTGCGCCGCCATCCGTGGCGTCGAGGGCGGTGGCCTGGTCGAGAACCTGCCGACCCACACCTTCAAGACGGACGACGGCGAAATCGCGCTGAAGTGCCCGACGGAAATCGCCATCACCGACCGCCGCGAAAAGGAACTGAGCGATCAGGGCCTGATCCCGCTGGTGCATTGCAAGAACTCGGACTATGCGGCGTTCTTCGGCGCGCAGTCGGTGCAGAAGGCAAAGAAATACAACACGGACAGCGCCAACGCCAACGCGGTGTTGTCGGCGCAGCTGCAATACATCTTCTCGGTATCGCGCGTGGCGCATTACCTGAAGGCGATGATGCGCGACAAGATCGGCAGCTTTGCGTCGGCGCAGTCCGTAGAGAGTTTCCTGAATCGTTGGGTGTCGCAGTACGTGCTGCTGGACGACAACGCGACGCAGGAACAAAAAGCGCAGTTCCCGCTGCGCGAAGCCTCGGTGCAGGTGGCCGAGGTTCCTGGACGTCCTGGCGTCTTCCGGGCCGTGGCGTTTTTGCGGCCGCATTTCCAGCTTGACGAACTCTCGATCTCGTTGCGTCTGGTCGCCGAATTGCCGGCGCAGGCTCAGAAATCCTGATCGTCGTTGCACTGACAACTCATCCATTCAAAGAGGTTTACAACAATGAAGGACATCTACGTCAAGTTCGGCAATCCGGCGCTCAAGGGCGAGTCGCAAGACAAGGACCACCCGGATTGGATCGAAGTCAGCTCGTGGCGTCACGAGATCATTCAGCCGCGTTCCGCTACCGCCTCGACCTCGGGTGGCCATACCGCCGAACGTACCGAACATGGCGAAATGGTCTTCACCAAGGACCTGGACGTGGTCAGCCCGCTGCTGTATCAGCACGCCTCGGGCGGCACGACCTTTGACGAAGTCACCATCGACTTCCTGCGCGCCGACGGCGAAGGCAACCGCGTCAAGTACCTGGAAATCAAGCTCAAGTACGTGATCATCGCGCGCGTTGCGCCCGAAGTGGTCGCCGAAGGCTTGCCGCATGAATCGTTCTCGCTGAAGTACGCCGCCGTGCAGTGGAAGTACACGCAGCAGAAGGTGGGCGGCAACCAGGGCGGTAACGCCCAGGGCGCCTGGAGCCTGACCAAGAACGACAAGACCTACTCGGTCTGATCGCAGCCGGGCACGCAAAAGACCGCGGCCCGAGCCGGGTCGCCGTCTTTTTTTATGTGAGGCCCCGATGAAAGGTTTCGAACCGAGCCTCTTTGACAAGCTGTTCGAAGGCGAGGGGCAATCGCCCTACGCGCTTCGGCGCCTGTCGATCGAGGAAATGAAGGAAACGGTGGCGCGCGACATCGAAGCGCTGCTGAACACCCGCATGGTGTTCACCGAGGAAGACCTGCGGCGTTATCCGAATTGCCAGCGTTCGTTGCTGACCTACGGGCTATCGGATTTTTCCGGGCTTAGCCTGGCCAGCCATTACGACCGCGAATTCATCTGCCGCTCGCTGGAGCAGGCGATTGCGCGGCACGAGCCCCGGCTGACCCACGTCCGGGTGATGTTGCAGGTGGACAGCCGCGCGACGTCGGTGCTGTATTTTGCGATTACGGCCATGTTGGACGTGGGCCCGGCCCACGAACCCGTGACGTTTGACGCCACCTTGCAGCCGTCGACGTTGCAGTACTCCGTGACCCGTGGCTGGGCCAAGACGCCCGCCACGGTCTGAAGAATGAACCTGTAGTGCAGGTGCTGCTTGCGCGCTGGAAAGGAAGACAACAATGGAAGAATTGCTGCCTTATTACGAGCGCGAACTTGGGTTCTTGCGGACGTCGTCGCGCGACTTCGCGCAGCAGTATCCGAAGATCGCCGCGCGGCTGGGCTTGTCGGGTGAAACCTGCGAGGACCCGCACGTTGAACGCATGATCGAATCGTTCGCCTTGTTGAGCGCCCGCATCAACAAAAAGCTGGACGACGATTACCCCGAATTCACCGAAGCGCTATTCGAGGTGATGTACCCGCATTATCTGCGGCCCTTTCCTTCGTGCAGCGTGGCGCAGTTTGACCTGGGCGGGGCCGGCGCGCAGCTGTCCGCCGCCGTGCGCGGGGCGCGCGGCACGGAACTGAAATCGCATCCGGTGCGCGGCGTGTCGTGCCGCTTTCGCACCGCGTACGACGTGACGCTGGCGCCCATAGAGGTGCAGCGCGCGGGCTATTTTTCCAGCGCCAACGCGCCTGCCACGGCCAAGCTGCCGGCGGGCGTGACGGGGCGCTTTGCCGTCACGCTGGGATGCCAGGGCGAGAACCAGCATTTCGGCATGCCGGGGCTGGACAAGCTGCGCGTGTATCTGCACGGCGAACCGTCCTTCGTGGCGGCGCTGCGCGATGCGCTGTTCCTGCGCACGGCGGCCGCTTATGTCGAGCTGCAACCCGGGCGCTGGGACCGCCTGCCCGCAATTCCGCTGGCGCAGGTGGGGCTGGCTGAAGAAGACGCGCTGATCGACTTTCCGGCCAGTTCGCATCCGGCTTATCGCTTGCTGGCCGAGTACTTCGTCTTCTCCGAAAAATTCAACTTTGTCGATATCGACCTGGCCGCGCTGCGCCCTTACCTGGGCACCGTGCGCCAGTTCACGCTGCATCTGCCGGTGGCCGGCGTGCGCGCCGACTCCAATACCGCGCGTCTCCTGGAATCCATCACGCCGGACAACCTGCGGCTGGGCTGCACGCCGGTGGTGAACCTGTTTACCCAGCGCGCCGACCCGATCCGCGTGACGCACGCATCGGCCTCGTACCCGGTGGTGGCCGACGCGCGCCGCGCCTACGGCTACGAGGTCTATTCCATCGACCGGGTGCGCCAGGTGCGGCAGAACGCGCAGGGCGATGCCGTAGTGGATTTCCGGCCGTTCTATTCGCTGCACCATGGCGAATCGCCCGAGACGGCAGGGCATTACTGGACGATGCGCCGCGACGCCGCGCTGGCGCAGCGCAGCCCCGGCTATGAAACCGAAATATCGATTGTGGATATCGATTTCGACCCGTCCATACCGCAAACCGAAACGTTGAGCCTGGACCTGACCTGCACCAACCGCGACCTGCCTGCGCAGATTGCGGTGGGGCAGTCGGGCGGTGACCTGTTCATGGAAGGCGGCACGGTGGCACGCGCGATCCGCATGCTGCGGCGCCCCACGAACAGCCATCGCTTTCAGCAGGGGCGGGCGGCGCACTGGCGCTTGATTTCGCATCTGGCGCTGAACCATTTGTCGCTGGTGCAAAGCGGTTTGCCCGCCCTGAAGGAAACGCTGCGCCTGTACGACCTGTCCGGCTCGGCGGTGGCCGCGCGCCAGATCGAAGGGCTGGTCGGGCTGGACTACAAGCCCGCCACGCACTGGATGCCGGGCGAGCCGTTCGCCACCTTCGTGCGCGGCATTGAAATCCGCCTGACCGTCAACGAAGACCACTTCGTGGGCACCAGCCTGCACACCTTCGTGGCCGTCATCAACCGCTTCTTCGGCCTGTACGTGCACGCCAACAGCTTCGTGCAATTGGTAGTGCTGTCGCGCCGTGGCGCAGAGGAACTTCTACGATGCCCCCCATGCAACGGCGACGCCATACTAGCGTGATGGATGCGCTGCTGGCAGAGCCGCAGCGCTTCAAGTTTTTCCAGGCGGTGCGTCTGCTTGAACAGTGCTTTGCGCGCCAGGAGCGCGGCGGCACGCGGCATACGGTGCCGGTGCACCTGCGCTTTCCGAACGCGCCGGGGCTGGGGTTTCCGCCCAGCGAAATCGTCGACGCCGTGGCCTATGACAAGAATGGCGAGGTGCTGGCCGACGAAGCCGCGCGCCGGGCGGCGGTGTCGGAAGGGCGGCTTGGCCGCGTGGATGTGACGCCCGCGTTCTTCGGGTTGCTGGGCGCGCAAGGCGCGTTGCCGCTGCATTATTCCGAAATGCTGGCCACCCGCGAAAGCCTGCGGCGCGACCGGGGCGCACGCGCTTTCTTCGATATTTTTTCCAACCGTGCCGCGGCGTTGTTTTATGCGGCCTGGAAGAAATATCGCATGCCGTTGCGGCACGAAGCCGAACAAGATCACCACTACCTGCCGTTGCTGCTGGCGCTGGGCGGCATCGGCCATCCGGCGCTGCGCGACCGCCTGCACAACGGCGCCGGCCGCGTGTTCGATGAATCCGTTGCGCACTACGCGGCCGCCGCGCGCCAGCGGCCCGTGTCCGCGCCGTTCTTGCAGCGCGTGTTGCAGGACTACTTCGGCGTGCCGCTACGCGTGGAGCAATTCGTGGGGCGTTGGTACGACGTGCCCCCGCAGAACCGCACGCAGCTGGGCCGGCCCGGCGCGGTGCTGGGCGTGTCGGCGCTGGCGGGCGATCGCATCTGGCAGCGCGACCTGCGGATCCGCCTGTGGATCGGCCCGCTGTCACGCCAGGCCTTTGCCGATTTTCTGCCGGGCGGCGAGCGCGCCCAGGCGCTGGAAAAACTACTGACGATGTTTGGCGGCATGACCTTTGAATACGAAGTGCGCCTGGTATTGGCGCGCGACAGCATCGGGCCCAGCCAACTAGGCGGGGATGGCGATGTGCGGCTGGGCTGGAATTCCTTCCTGTCCACCGAACCGGCCACGCGCGACCGCGACGACGCCAGCTACGAACTGCACACGATTCACTGATCCATCGACTTAGAAAAACAAATCCATGGCCACACCGCTGAAAACCCTGATCGGGAAGCTGAACCAGACCTGCCGCCAGGCCGCCGAACGCGCGGCCAGCCTGTGCATGGCGCAGGGCCATTACGAGGTGGACCTGGAACACCTGTTCCTGGCGCTGCTGGAAAAGCCCGCCAGCGACCTGGCCATGATTGCGCGGCGCTGCCACATTCCCACGGACGCGTTGGAAGCGGATCTGAAGGCCGAGATCGGCCGTTTCAAAAGCGGCAATACGCGCACGCCGGTGTTCTCGGCGCATCTGCCCAAGCTGTTTGAACACGCCTGGCTGATTGCTTCGCTGGACACGCAGACGACGCGCATTCGCTCGGGGCATCTGCTATTGGCCTTGTTGACCGAACCCGATCTGGCCCAGTTGGCGCGGCGCGGTTCGCCCTTGTTTGAATCGTTCCGCCTGGATGCGTTGAAACACGACTTCGCGGCGCTGACCGAGGGATCGGAAGAGGGCGGGCAGGCGGTCGGTTTCGCCGACGGCGCGCCGGCCCAGGGCGACGCCGCGCAGCCCGCGCCGGGCCTGTCGGCTTCGCCCGCGCTGGACCAGTACACCGCGAACCTGACCGAGCGCGCGCGCGACGGCAAGATCGACCCGGTGATCGGGCGCGATGCCGAGATCCGCCAGATGATCGATATCCTGACGCGGCGGCGGCAGAACAACCCCATCCTGACCGGCGAGGCGGGCGTGGGCAAGACGGCCGTGGTGGAAGGCCTGGCGCTGCGCATTGTGGCGGGCGATGTGCCGCCCGCCTTGGCCGACGTGACGCTGCGCGTGCTGGACATGGGCCTGTTGCAGGCCGGCGCCAGCGTCAAGGGCGAATTCGAAAATCGGTTGAAGAACGTGATCGACGAGGTCAAGAAAAGCCCGTCGCCCATCATCCTGTTCATTGACGAGGCGCACACGATGATCGGCGCGGGCGGGCAGGCGGGCCAGAACGACGCCGCCAACCTGCTCAAGCCGGCGCTGGCGCGTGGCGAATTGCGCACGATCGCGGCCACGACGTGGAGCGAATACAAAAAGTACTTTGAGAAAGACGCGGCCTTGGCCCGACGCTTCCAGGTTGTGAAGGTCGAGGAACCGGACGAGGCCCTGGCCGCATCGATGCTGCGCGGCATGGCGCCGCTGATGGAACGGCATTTTGGCGTGCGCATCCTGGACGAGGCGATCAGCGCGGCGGCGCGCTTGTCGCACCGCTACATTACGGGCAGGCAGCTGCCCGACAAGGCGGTCAGCGTGCTGGATACGGCGTGCGCGCGCGTGGCCCTGGGCCGCAGTGCAACGCCCGCATTGATCGACGATGCGCGTCACCGGCTGACTCGCCTGCGCACCGAGCAGGCGGCGCTGCGCCGCGAGGCCGCCACCGGCACGCCGCAATCGCGCCTGGCCGAATTGGAACAGGAAATAACCACGGTGCAGCAGACGCTGACGGACGCCGAAGCGCGCCATCAAGCGGAAACCGGCCTGGTGGAACGTATCCATGCGTTGCGCGCCGAACTGGAAGCGCAAGGCCAAGACGCGACGGCAATGGAGGATGCGGCAGGCGGACCTGCGGCAGGCGATCCTGCGGCAGGCGATCCTGCGGCAGGCGGACCTGCGGCAGGCGATCCTGCGGCAGGCGGACCTGCGGCAGGCGGTGCCAAGGCTGCGGCGACCGCTGCGCCTTCCGCCGCGCGCCGCAAGGCAGCCGCGCCCACGTTGACGCCGGAACAACAACGCCTGGCCGGCCTGATGGACGAGCTGCGCGCGCTGCAAGGCGAACAGCCGCTGGTGCCCGCATGCGTGGATGCGCAGATCGTGGCCGAGATCATTTCGGCCTGGACCGGCATCCCGCTGGGCCGCATGGTCAACGACGAAATCCGTACGGTGCTGCAATTGCAACCCATGCTGGCCGAACGCGTAATCGGCCAGGATCACGCGCTGCATGCCATTGCGCAACGCGTGCGCACGGCGCGCGCGGGGCTGGAAGACCCGGACAAGCCCAAGGGCGTGTTCCTGTTCGTCGGCCCGTCGGGCGTGGGCAAGACCGAAACGGCGCTGGCGCTGGCCGACATCCTGTATGGCGGCGAGCGCAAGCTGATCACCATCAACATGAGCGAATACCAGGAAGCCCACAGCATTTCGGGCTTGAAGGGCTCGCCGCCCGGCTACGTGGGCTACGGCGAAGGCGGCGTGCTGACCGAAGCCGTGCGGCGCCAACCCTACAGCGTGGTGCTGCTGGATGAAATCGAAAAGGCGCATCCGGACGTGCTGGAGATGTTCTTCCAGGTGTTCGACAAGGGCGTGATGGACGACGCCGAGGGGCGCGAGATCGACTTCCGCAATACGCTCATCATCCTGACGTCGAACGTGGGGTCCAGCACGATCATGCAGGCCTGCCTGAACAAGCCCGCCGAAGAACGCCCGACGCCGGAACAGCTGACCGAGCTGCTGGCGCCCCAGCTGTACAAGGCGTTCAAGCCCGCTTTCCTGGGCCGCATGAAGACCATTCCGTACTTCCCGGTGGATGACGACGCGCTGGCGCACATCATCGGCCTGAAGCTGGCGCGCATTGCCCGCCGCGTGCAGGCCACGCACCGCGCGGTGTTCGAATGGGACGACGCCCTGGTCGAGGCCGTGCTGGCGCGCTGCACCGAGGTGGACACCGGCGCGCGCAACGTGGACCACATTTTGAACGGAGCGCTGCTGCCCGAGATTGCCGAGCAGGTGCTTGGCCGCATGGCGCAGGGTGAAGCCATTGCCAAGATCCGCGTGGGCGCGGGCAAGAACGGCGACTTCCGTTTTCGCATGAGCTGATCGGGAGACGCCGACCATGCCCCGTGAAAATGCCGCCGCCGCAAGTCCGCTTGCCGCAAGTTCGCTTGCCGCAAGTCCGCTTGCCGCAGCCTTTACCCAAGCGGATCGATTGCTGGACCTGAGCACGCCGCTGGGGCCGGACAAGCTGCTGGCCGAACGCTTGCATGGCACCGAGCAGTTGAGCGACGGCGGCTTTGCCTTGCAAGTGGATGCGCTGTCCGACGATGCGCACATCGCATTGAAAGCCCTGATCGGCCAACCGGTGCAGCTGACATTGCAAACCGCCTTGGGCCGCGACGAACGTCGCCTCTGGTGCGGGCTGGTGTCCGAGGCGCGCTTTGAAGGCGCCAACGGCGGCTTCGCCCGCTACCGGCTGCGCATTGAACCGTGGCTGGCCTTGCTGCGCCAACGGCGCGACAGCTATGCCTTTCAGGACCAGTCCGTGATCGATATCGTGGACAGCGTGTTCGGCGATTACAGCGGGCAAGGCGCGGTGGCCGCGCAATGGCGCTGGGAATTGAAAGACCGCGACGTCTACGCCAAGCGCAGCCTGACCATCCAATACCGCGAAACCGATTACGCCTTCGTCGAACGGCTGCTGGCCGAGGAAGGGCTGTTTTATTGGGTCGAGCACGAGGCGGGTGACGGCGAACCCGGCACGCATACCGTCGTCATTGCCGACCACAACGGGGCCTTCAAAAGCGGCCCGCAAGACAGCGTGAAATTCCAGCGTGCCGACGCCACCGAAACCGAGGACACCATCCAGGCGTGGCGCAAGCGACGCGCCTGGCGCACCAACGCGCTGCGGCTGGCCACCTGGGACTACCGCGCCATGCAGGCCCGCCAGGTCAGCGCGCAGGTGGATGACAAGGTGCCCAACACGCTGGAGTTGGCGGATGCCGATTATCCCGGGCAATACCTGTTCGAAGACAGCAACCAGGGGGATCGGCTGGCGCACAACGCGCTGGCCGCGCAGCGCGTGGGGCAGTCGCTGTACGAAGGCGCGGGCACGGTGCGCACGCTGGCGCCGGGCTTGCGCTTTGCGCTGACGGGCCATTGGGCGCCGTCGCAAGGCGAAGGCAGCGATTTTGTGGTGATGCGTATCGAGCACCAGGCGCGCAACAACTTTGACGAAAGCCTGGGGCAAGCGGTGGCGGCGGCGTTGGGCGCGGGTGGGGACGCGGCAACGGCGGCCGCGGGTGCTTCGGACGCCGACTTCTATCGCAACCGCTTCGAGGCCATTGCCGCCACGGTGGAATACCGGCCCCGCACGCGCGATGGCCACGGCGCGCGGCTGCACCCCCGGCCCACGGTGCATGGCGCGCAGACCGCGATGGTGGTGGGCGCCAAGGACCCGGTCCATACCGACCGCGATCACCGCATCAAGGTCCAGTTTCATTGGCAACGCGGCAGCGCGTCCAGCAATCGGCAGGCGCATCCGGCCGGCGAGGACAACGCGCCGGCCTCGGACTCGCTGGGCACGTGGGTGCGCGTGGCCGAGCCCGTGGCGGGATCAGACTGGGGCGGGCACTTCATTCCGCGCCTGGGCCAGGAAGTGCTGGTGCAGTTTTTGCACGGCGACATCGACCGCCCCGTTGTGGTGGGCGCTTTATATAACGGCGCCGGCAGTGAGAATGCCGCCAATAACCAGGTGCAGGGCGGCGCGGCCAAGGCCACGGGCAATGCGCCCGCATGGTTCGCGGGCACGCAGGACGGCCATGCGCACAACGTGGTGATGTCGGGCTTCAAGACGCAGGCGCTGGCGCAAAGCGGCCAGGGCATGGGTGGCTACAACCAATTGGTGCAGGACGACACACCGGGGCAGTCGCGGCTGATGGCTTCGACCACGCAGGCGGACGCCCGGCTGAGCCTGGGCCACTTGAAGCAGCAGCGCGACAACGAGCGGTTGTCGGACCTGGGCCATGGCGCCGAGCTGGCCACCAGCGAAGCGCTGGCCCTGCGCGCCGGTGAAGGCCTGCTGATCAGCGCCGACAAGCGCGAAGGGGCGGCCGGCGGCTTGCTGGATAGCGAAGAGGCCATCACGCAGATGGAAAAATCCATCGAGCAGGCCGCTGAGTTGTCCAAGGCAGCGGCGCGCCAGGAAGCCGCGTTGCCCGGCGATGCGGACAAGACGCGCGCGCTGGATGAGCTGGACGCGGTGCGCAAGATCATCGAAGGCACGCAGGCCGAGCAGGACGTGAACGTGCCGGCCTACACGCAGCCGCACATCCAGGTCAGCGCGCCCAAGGGCATCGGCCAGTACACGCCGCACAACGCCTACACGGTGGCGGGCACCACGCTGTGCCAGGTGGCGCCGGACGTGAACTGGGCGGCGGGCGCGAATCTGGCGGTGTGCGTTGCGCAAGGCGTGGTGTTGTTCACCAAGGGCTTGGGCGGCAGCGGCCGGGCGGTGCAGGAACAAGGCATCCGGCTGCATGCGGCGGGCGGCAAGCTGCGCCTGCAAAGCCAGAAGGCGCGCATGCGGCTGATCGCCGAGAAAGCGGTGACGCTGGTGTCCGCGCAGGGGGCTGTGGATGTGACGGCATCGAAAAAAGTGCTGGCTACGGCGGCGGGGGCATACATGCGTATCGAGGGCGGCGGCATTCAGCTGCACGCGCCCGGCAAGGTCGAGCTGAAGGCGGGTGTGCACAACTGGGTCGGTCCGCAAAGCGGAGCGGGGCCGGCGCAACTGCCGCAAGGGGAATTGGAAGGCTGCGCCGCCGCGCTGGAAGACGCGGCCGGCAGCGGGGCGTTGGCGGCATGAGGACCGACGCGAAGCCAGCCGCCACGCCACCCGGGCAATCGCGTACTGAAGCCGCCGTCGAACAGGCGATTGCCGGCCTGCGCGCCGTGCTCGACGCACGCGCCAACCGCCGCGTGCTGCTGCTGTGCGATTCCACGCTGGCCGATCCGCTGGCGGATGACATTGCCCGCGCGGGATTGCAGCGGCGGGCGGTGGACCTGCTGTCGCAAGGCGCATCCGCGCCGCCCCTGTACCTGGCCGAAGTGCCCGATGAGATCGCCCATGAACGGCTGGTCAACGCCAGCATCCGTTTGGCCGTAGCCGAGGCCATGCAGCCCGCGCCCGCGATCAAGCGCGCGCGATCGATGTCGGCGTGGCTGGCCACCGACCTGCCGCTGGCCGAAGTGGCGCAGCGCCTGATCTTGCGCGCGCGGTTGCGCGATGCCCAGGGTCGCATGCGCATCCTGCGGTTCTGGGACCCGCGCACGACGCAATTCCAAAGCGAGTTGTATGCGGGTTGCGCGCCTGCGTCATGGATCGCGGGCGCCACGTGGATGAGCATTGACGGGTTCGCGCGCTGGCAGGCGCTGCCGGACACGCCCGGCCCGATGCAGACGGCCACGCCGGATTGGCCCCGGCTGGCGCGGCTGGGCTTGGTGAACGCGGTGCTGCAACGCTTGAACGGCGGCGGCCTTGCCGTTGGCCCGTCGGCGCTGGAGCCGGTCCGCCGCGCGCTGGATGCGGCCGCCGACCGCGGCATCACAGACGAGGAAGACGCCGCCTTGTTCGCGGCTTGGCGCGTGCGGCTGGATGCGCCGCTGGAGCGCGCGCCGTCATTCGCCGCGCTGCTGCGCGAGGTGCAGGAAGAGGGCGGCCGCCTGCGCAGCGCGGTCGAAGACATGGACGACGAGGATTGGTGGATGTTTGCGCGGCAGGCGCAGGCACCGGAGGATCGACAAGCATGACGACTGACTACGATGCGCTTCCGTGCAAGGGCAAGTTTTGCGGCCGGCCGGGTTTGCCGATCCTGCCGATGCGGATCGGCTATGTGCCGGGCGGCAGGAACGATCTGCCCAACGGCGTGTACGCGGACGCCGAGCTGCATTACGAAACCATGCGCCAGGGCGCCTACATGCTGCGCGCCATCACCGCCGGCTATGTGTACGTGTGGGACCCGCGCCGCAGCTACGGCTGGCGCGCGTTTGCCGCCACGGCCACGGGCCAGATGAAAGAGGTGCCGGTGGACGACGACAATCGTCCGTCCGAGCAACCCACGTTCACCTGCACGCGCGAAGGGCACGGCCTGGAATCGGCCTTGATCAACGTGGAAGCGCCGGCCAATGCGTCGCGGCCGGTGTGGGTCGGCTATTCGCGGGTGTGGTGGACGCGCGATATCCGCCGCGAACTCACGCGCAATGAACGCTGGCGCAGCAAGATCATGGTCGAGCTGGATGCGCGCGCCGTCTGGGGCGGAGGGCATCCCAAGCCCGACACCGGCTACCGCGTGACGGCGGATGGCGCCAACCTGGCCGCGCATTCGGTGGAGTTCCGCGATGCGGCCAGCGCCGCCACCCTGTTCAACAACACGCTAAGTCCGGCCGTGTCCACCTTCGGCGGCAAGGCCGGCGCGATGGCGGAAAAGATGCGGCAGATGTCGTCCAAGGGCGGCGTGGTGCTGGCGCTGCGCGACCCGGTCGGCTTGCTGGCGGACATCTCCACGTGGCGCAACAAGCGCATGGGGGAACTGGCCGAACACCATCTGGACCCGACGCGGCTGCGTGAAGTGGGCGTGGCGCAGATCATCCAGGGGCTGGAAAAGCAGATGGACGCATCGGGCGATGAGATCAAGCGGATGCACCAGCGCATCAACATGAGCAAGGTCACCAGGACCATCCGCGACAACCGCGCCAGCATCGACCGCATGAAAGACCTGATCGAAGGCGCGGGCAAGGATTGGGCGTGGTGGTATGGCCGCGAAGCGTTCTGGATGACGCTGAAAGCGTACTCGCCCAACGACGCGGCGGCGGGCGCGCGGCTGGAAGAGGACCTGGCGCTGTGCGTGGACGGCGCGGGCGCGGTCCACAGCGAACACAAGGCCATCGACGAATCGCTGAAGGAAGACGACAGGGACGGGCTGTACGAGGCGATCTGGCGCGGCCTGGCCTCGAACGACGGCGAGCTGCTGGCCTTCCTGCAAAAAGAAGCGCGCGGCAAGTTGGCCAAGCAGGTGTCCACCGTGCGCAAGATGATCAAGAGCTATAACGACTGGCTCAAGGAGCGCCGGGCGAAGGGCCTGCCGACGCCGACGCGCGCGGCCACCACCGCCATCGGCCGGTTCATGGCGACGCAGCTGTTGCGGCTGACGCTGGCGCGCGACCCCATCGCGGAACGGGTGGCGGCGCGCGTACAGATGACGATGGCGGCGCGCATGAACACCGTGTTGGTGGTGCGCAGCCACACCACCACGGTGCCGCGCATGATCGCGGATATGCACAACATCATCTGGGACTCCAAGAACCCGTCGTTGGCGATCACGGCGGGGGGCGGCGTCACCGCAACCCAGCACATGAGTTCGGGCTGGATCGGCACGCAATCCGAGGCTTCGCGCCCGGTCACCGTCAACTACGTGATTCCCGAGGAAGTCGATGCGCAGCTGAATGCGGCGCCGACGGGGCGGCCACGGCCGACGCCCACGGCAGCGCCGCCGTTGGGCCTGCCCGCGCCACCGCCGATGCTGGCGTTGCCCGCGCCCACGATGTCGCCGATGGCGGGGCTGATCAAATACGCCAAGTCGCGCGACGCGCAGTTCGCGGGCGCGACAGGAGTGATGGCGCTGGTGGCGATCTACACGTCGGTGTCGGATCTAAACGCCGCGCAAGCGCTCGGGGATGCGAAAAAAGAACGCAAGGCCTGGTTCGGCATCACCACGGGCGTGCTGGGCGTGGGCAGCGTGGCGATTGAAGTCACGACGGGCGCAATCGGCGCGCGGGTTGGCGCGAACACCGCGTTCACGATGAACCTGCGGCTGAACTTGCGGCTGGCCACGTTCCGCACGGCGGGCGCGGTGTTCGCCACCGCCGCGACGTTCGTGGACAGCGCCAACAACGCCATGAACGCCAAGGACCAGTACGACGTGCACAACTATGAAGCGGGCGGGGCCTATGCCACGTCGTCCGCGTTCTTGTTGATGTCCAGCCTGACCGGCGTGGCCACGGCCGTGATCGCCGTGGGCGGCGCGTTCAGCACGGCCGGCGTGGCGGCGGGCGCGGGCGGTTTCGGCGGGGCGATGGTCGGCTTGACCAGCGGCGGCACGGTGCTGCTGGGCATTCCGGTGTGGGGTTGGATTGCGCTGGGGCTGTGCCTGCTGGTGGCCGGCCTGTACTTCAAGTTCTGGGGCGACAGCGCGACCGAAAGCCAGCTGGAGGTCTGGTATACGCGCTGCTGCATGCGCGCGGAAGAATTCGAAGGCGTGCAAGGCCGCGAGCTGTATCCCAACCGCGAAGAAGAGCTGGAGGATTTCAACACCGCGGTGTTCGGCGTGCGCGTGACGCTGCAATGGTATGGCTTCTGGAGTGGCGAAGTGGCGGGCCGCGACCGGCTGCTGCTGGAAGTGGTCATGCCCGGCTACACGCAAAGCAGCGACTACGCGTACTGCCTGAAACTGGGCGGCGCCGGCGTGACGGCCGTGGTGTCGAGCCGGGGCTCGCCACGCGCGCGGGACCCGGATCTGCAACCGCGCGCGCCCTCGCAGGCGCAGATGGTGGCGGGTCGGCCCGACCCCAGGACGTGGATGGACAAGGTTGATGATTATGTGGACGGCTTGAGCGCGCGGCCGGGCTGGGCCGACATCTGGCGCTGGGTCCGCAAGGACCGCAGCCAGGCAATCGAATTCACGGGCAAACCGTGGGAAGATTCGGTGCAGTTCCAGGTTCACAATGGCTACGCGACGCTGCGCACCGAGGTACTGGTCGACGACGATATCTTCACCGAAGCGTTTTTGAAGATCGAGTTCTGGCCGGATCCGGAACGCATGCCGGAAGTGCGCGCGTTGCCGGTGGGCAGCGATGGGACCAATCTGGTGAAAGCAAAAAACTGACAGGGTTCAAGCATGCAAAGTAATGAAGGCGTCCAGGCCGCCGTGTATACGCGCTGGCACCAGCTGTCGGTGCCCTTGGGCTTTGCGCTGGCGGCAGGCAGCTTCATGTTGATCGTCTTCAACCGGGGGCCGATGGTCATGGCGATCGTGCTGGCCGTGCTGGGTTTGCTGGTGCCGCCGTTGATCGCCTTTCGCGGCTTTCCCACCCGCAATGCCGTCAAGGTCACGCCCGACGGCCTGGAGTTTTCGCGGCGCGGGCCGATTGCGTTTGCCGATCTGAAAAGTTGGGGCACGGACGATTATCTGAAACTGATCCGCCCGGGCTTGCCCACGCTGCTGGTCAGCCCGGTTGACCTGCCCAGCCGCGAACGGTTGCTGCGGGACTTCGAGCAGGCGTTGAACGCCTGGCAACAGCGCCAGCCCGCCGGCGCTGAACGTGCGCGCCGCACGCATTTCTACGGGTCCGCCGGCGGCCGCGTGGTGGGTGGCTTCATCACCGCGGTGGGCGTGGCGGCCGCGGCGCTGGCCATGAACCTGCGCGAGCCGTCGATCTCCTTGGCAATCGTGGGCGGCCTGGGCGCGCTGTTCGGCCTGACGATGCTGCTGGGCAGGCGCGGCTGAAAGAACCGCCTGCGGCAGTACAAAATGTTGCTTGTCGCCCCGCATCCCCTTGCTAGCATGGTTCAGCCGGAATCACCCGGCTGAACGATGCAATAGTTGGAGGTTGCCATGAACTCAAGAACAATGATCAACCGGATGGCCGTGGTGGCGGCGGCAGGGGCGTTGCTGGCGGGTTGTGCAACGCAGCAGCAAACCAACACCGCCGTCGGGACGGGCGCGGGGGCGGCGGTGGGCGCCGGCATCGGCGCGTTGATCGGACACGGCAAGGGCGCGGCGATTGGCGCCGGCATTGGCGCCGTGGCGGGCGGCTTGGTCGGCTACAACTGGAAGGTGGTCAAGGAAGATGTGCAGCAGTCCGGCGCATCCTCGTTGGGCATCGACGTGGTCGAAATGCCCGATGGCAGCCTCAAGGTCAATATCCCCAGCGGCGTGTCGTTCGACACGGACAAGACGCAGCTCAAGCCGGCGTTGCTGCCGGTGCTGGACAGCGTGGCCCGTTCGCTGAACCAGCATCCCGAATTGCGCACCAAGGTGGTCGGCCATACCGACAGCACGGGCGCGCTGGCGCATAACCAGACGCTATCGATCAACCGCGCCAAGAGCGTGACGGACTACCTGGCCAAGCAGGGCGTGGCGTCCGGCCGCATGGCGGTGGAAGGGCGCGGGCCCAGCGACCCGATCGGCGACAATGCGACCGCCGAAGGGCGCGCGCTGAACCGGCGCGTGGAAATCTACTTGTACGCCGTCAAGCAATAAGGTCCGTCTCATGAGCATGCTTCCCCCCGCCCGTATCGGCACCGATACCGCCGTGGCCGCGCTGACCGGTTGGCAGGCCGCGGGCCACGCGCGACGCCATTGAAAAGCGCTACCGCTTTCCGAACTTCAACGCGGCTTTCGGGTTCATGGCGCGCGTGGCCATGTTCGCGGAAAAGCTGAACCACCATCCGGAGTGGACCAACGTCTACAACCGGGTGGACGTGACCTTGACCACGCATGATGCGGGGGGGGTGACTGAACTGGACGTGCGCATGGCGCAGTTTATGGACGAGGCGGCCACGCAGATGGGCGCCACGGCGCCGAAGGCCGACGCCTAGCCGTCGCTGTCCGCCGCGACGTCTTCGCGGGCTTGCAGATGCTCGATCAGGCGATCGAGCATCTGCCCCAGCGCGCGTTGTTCGTCGGCATCCAGGCAGCCGAATATTTCGTCGTTTCGGCGCGCGATCAAATCAATGATGCGTTGATACTGCGCCATGCCCTCGGGCGTGGGCGTCAGCACCACGCCGCGCCCATCCGAGGCCGACAACGCCTTTTCCACCAGACCGCGTTCCACCAATGCCTGCGCCGATCGGCTGGCCTGGCCTTTGTTCAGGTTGGCCGCGCGCGCCAGGTCATTGACCGACAGCGGCGCATAGCGCCCGATGGCGGCCAGGCAGCGGGCTTCGCCCAGCGGAATGCCGCAGTCTTCCAGGTAGGCGCGATTCGTGTCGCGGTCCGTGATCTTGTTGAGCACGTGCAGGCGATACGTCAGGAATCGTTCCAGGGCGGGCGGTTTCACGTCGGGCGGGCGGTGGGGTGGGCGGTAGGGGGGGCGGTACTGGTGGCGGGATAGTTTGCCACAGCGGCCTGCTCCAGGCAGGCGCTTTCGGCCTGCGCCAACAGCGCCAGCGCCGTGGCCGCATCGGGCTGGCGTGACAGCAATGACAAGCCCAATATCGAAAGAAACAGCGGCGCCTGGGATTCGCCCACGCGTGTCAGCGCTTGCGCCATGCCGGTGTACACGTGGTCTAGATCGTCGTTGTTCATGCTTGGCCTTTCTGGGTTGCGGGCAGGGCGATCGAAGGGTAATAGGGCGCCAACGCGGCGCGTAGCTGTTCGGTGTCAGGCGCGGACCAGCGGCCCAGCACGTAGCCGTCCGGGCGGATCAGCGTGACCAGGCCATCGGGGGCGCCATGGCGCTGGCGCAACTGCCCATGCGCGTCGTCCAGACCGCCCGCGCCCGCCTGGATGATCTGCAAGGGGTGCGGCGCGCTTTGCGTGGCCGTGGCCAGGGCGTCCAGTTCACGGGCCAGCGCGGGGGCGGGCGATACCGCCAGCAGCACGAAGCCCCGGCCGAAACTCTGGCTCAGGTAGCGGACAGCGGAGCCGTCTTGCAACTGCGCATCGGGCACGGGTTGGCCCGGGGCGGCGGCGGGGCCGGCTTGCGGTGCGCCGTCTTGCAGGTTCAAGGGTGATGGGTCGTACGAAATGGGCGCGGACTGCCGGGGGTTGATGAGCGGGCGCACCGTCTCGTCCACCAACGCCAGCCGCAACGCGGCTTCACGCATCAAGCGGAAGCCGAAGTCCGGCGGCGCCATGAATTCCGTGCTCTTGGCGCCATAAGCCAGGTTCTGGCGCGTGGCGTGGACGCGTTCGATGCTGTAGCTGTCCAGCAGGCTGTCGGGGGCCTGGCCCTTCAAGACCCAGGCCAGTTTCCAGGCCAGGTTGCCGGCGTCGTCCAGACCGGAGTTCAGGCCGCGCACGCCAAAGATCGGGACCAGGTGGCCGGCGTCACCGGCAAACAATACGCGTCCGTGACGGTACTGCGCCAGCGTCAGGCACTTGGCGTTGTAGACCGAAATCCAAAGGGCTTTCCACGGCGCGGTTTCGCCGATCATGTCCAGATGGCTTTGCACGCGCGGCAAGACGTTTTCCGGTTTGACGGCTTCGTCGGGGTCTTCGTCGTCGCGGATCTGGTAGTCCACGCGCCACACGTTGCCGGGCTGGCGATGCATCAGCAAGGTCGAGCCGGGGTTGGACGGTGGGTCGAACCACGCCAGGCGTTCAACGGGGCGGGTCGATGCCTGTTCGATGTCGACGATGACGTAGCGGCCTTCGTACTGCATGCCTTCCAGCTTCAGCCCCATGGCCTCGCGCACGGTGCTGCGGCCGCCGTCGCAGGCGATCAGCCAGTCGGCGCGCACGGTCTGGCGCACGCCGTCGATGTCGATCTCGACGGTGACGCCATCGTTGTCGGCGCGCAGCCCGGCCACGCGGGCCGACCACTGCAATGCGGCCAGATCGGGGTGGCGCTGCATGGCCTGATGCGCGTATTCCTCGACCGAGTATTGCTGGATGTTGACCATGGGCGCATAGCGCTGCAAGGGGTCGTGCGGCATCTGAAAGTGCAGCACTTCGCGGTCGCGGTAGTAGCTGCGGCCGCCCGTCCAGGCCAGGCCGGTTTCCATCAGGGGTTTGTCGGCGCCGACCCAGCCCAGGATTTCCTGCGATCGGCGCGATATGCAGATGGCGCGGCTGCCACTGCAATAGTCGTCGTCCGCCTCGACCGTGAGCGAGGCGATGCCGTACTCGGCCAGCAGGGCGGCCAGCGTCAGGCCGACCGGGCCTCCGCCGGCGATCAACACCGGTACATGCGCGGGTAGCGGCATCTTGTCTCCAGGATATTTGGTTGTTTGCGCAACTATATTCTTGATAGGTTGCGTGCGCAACTACTTTGGTTGCGCGTAAAAAAACCCGCCGGATCGAATCGGGCGGGTTTTTCGCAAGCGCGGCGCGCTTAGTTGCGCACGTTATAGATGCGCATCGCCTGTTGCTTCTGGTTGGCGTCCATAACGCGCAGCACCACCACGCGGGCGTTGAAGCCGTCGGGCAGCTTCAGCTGGCCCAGCGCGTAGTCGTAGCGGTCGACATTCAGCGTGGGGCCTTCCGGCGTGACGGTGGCGGCGCGGCCATTGGAATAGCTGCCTTCAATGCTGAACGTCAGCGTGCCCTTGAACGGCGCGCCGGTGCGCTCTTCGCGCATCACCAGAACCTGGTAGTCAAGCTGGCCGGGGGCGCGCTTGAACGTGGCCGAGCGGATGCCCAGGTTGCCGCCGCGCGGGTCCGGCGGCATGGCGTCCTGAAACAGGACCAGTTCTTTGTTCAGCGTATCGATCTTGGCGCGGGCTTCGGCCAGGTCGGTGGTCAGCTTTTCGTGGCCGGACTTGTTGGCGTCGCGCTGTTGCGTGGCTTCTTCCAGCTGGGTTTGCAGGCGCTGGCGTTCCAGGTTGGACGCGCTGAGCTCGCTATGCAGGGACTCGGACTGCTCGACCGTCAGGCGTTGCGGGCCGTAGTTCGTTTGCAGGAAGAGCACGCCGCCCGCACCCAGGGCAATTCCCACCAGCAGCAGGACAAGCCAGCGCGGCAGGCGCCGCGTGCGTTGACCGGGTTGGTACACGGAGGGCTTGAATACAGCCCGTTGCGATCTTCCAAACATCCCCATTCCTAGAAAACTTCCTGTGTATGTGCTTGTTCGCGCGGGGGCCCGCGCGCGCCAAAGCGTCAGAGAATACCCCGTTAGCCGGGGGGCTTGGGTGCGCGGACAAGCCTGGTTGCGCACCTTGATATTGTGAAATATGTGAGCGTCAGCGTGCCGCTGCGAGGAGCTCCGCGTCCAGGTCGGCAAGCCGTTGCGGGGTGCCGACATCTACCCAGCGGCCGTCGTGGCGCGCGCCGCGCGCCAGGTTTCTGGCCATTGCCTGCCGAAGCAGGGGCGCCAAGGGCGCCGCCGTGCCGCGCTGGACATCCGCGAACAACGAAGGATGGTAGACGCCGATGCCTGCATAGGTCAAACGCGGCTCGCCGTCGGCATGCAAGGCGCCATCGGGCGATAGCCGGAAATCACCGGCCGGGTGCTGCACGGGGTTGTCGACCATCAACAAGCCCACGCCACCATCCGGCACAGTGGCCGCCAGGGACGGCGCCAGGGCAGGGTCCCAGTCGCACCAGACGTCGCCGTTCACGACCAGGAACGGCGCATCGCCCAGCAGGGGAAGCGCCTGCGCGATGCCGCCGGCGGTTTCCAGGGCGGTGCCTTCGGCTGAATACCGGATCTGCGCGCCGAACGCGCTGCCATCGCCCAGTGCGCGTTCGATCTCGTGGCCCAGCCAGGCATGGTTGATGACGATCTGGCGGATGCCCGCCGCCGCCAGGCGTTCCAGGTGCCAGACGATCAGGGGCTTGCCGCCCACCGCCAGCAACGGTTTGGGCAGCCGATCGGTCAGCGGTCGCATGCGTTCGCCGCGCCCCGCGGCAAGAATCATGGCTTGCATCAAAAGGTGTATCCGACGCTGACCTGGCGGTCATCCAGTTGGTCGAGCAGGCGCAGCAGCGGGGTGAAAACGCCGTAGCGCTGGGCCACCTGACGGACGTAGCCGTTCATGCGCGGCATGTGCGCCAGGTAATGCGCCTTGCCGTCGCGGTGGTTCAGGCGGGCAAACACGCCCATGATGCGCAGGTTGCGTTGCAGGCCCATCCATTCGTAGGCGCGATGGAATTCGGCAAAGTCGGCATCCACGGGCAAGCCTGCCGCGCGCGCCATTTCCCAATAGCGGATGGCCCAGTCCAGCTGCTGCGGTTCTTCCCAGGTGGTGCGGGCGTCGGTAACCAATGAGGCCAGGTCATAGGTGATGGGGCCGACCAGCGCGTCCTGGAAATCGATGACGCCGGGGTTGGGACCGTACTGCGGCTGGTCGCACACCATCAGGTTGGGCGAATGGAAGTCGCGATGCACCAGCACCTGCGCCTGGCCGCCGTTGCTGGTCGACAGCAGGGCAAAGATCTTCTCCAGGGCGTTGGCGGTCTTGTCGTCCAGCGTGACGCCGTGGTGCTTGTTGACGTACCACTCGGGGAAAAGCTTTAGCTCGTCGGCCAGCCGGGCCGTGTCGTAGGTGGCCAGACCGGCCGTGGACGCCTGCTGCAAGCGGACCAGCGCGGCCAGTGCCTCGCGGTAGAGCGTCTGCAAGTCGCTATCGGAAATGCCGGCCTGGATGCGCTGATAGTAGGTTTGCTCGCCCAGGTCGGACAGCAGCAGCAGGCCCTGGTCCAGATCCTGTTCCAGCACCTGGGGCACGTTCAGCCCGGCATCGGCCAGCAGTTGGCCCACGTGCAGGAAGGGGCGGCAGTCTTCGTGCGCGGGTGGCGCGTCCATGACAATCAGGGTGCGCTCACCGGCGTCCAAACGGAAATAACGGCGAAAACTGGCGTCGGCGGAGGCCGGGCGCAACGTGTCCACGGCCAGGTTCAAGGCTTTGGGCAGGCTTTCCAGCCAGTTGCGAATCTGCACCAGGCGGGGGTCGTGATCGTTTTTCAAGGAAGATCCGTGTCAGAAGGGCAATATTGCTGAAATTTGCGTTCGGCGCACATAAGGCTGGGCGTATGGCGCGGCTTCTCTATAATACCGGCTCGTTTCCACCAGCATCGGCCGTTCTCCGCCGCCGATGCCAGGTTTTCCCATTGTCAAAAAGGGCTGTTTTCACTCGTGCGCAAGGTTCGGTGGTTGATCCTCTCTGCTGTCAGCGTGGCCGCCGGAGCCGTCCAGGCTCAAGGCAGCCAAGGTTCGACTCCCGCGGCGTCCGCAGCAACCGTGACCCCCGCAGCGCCCGTGTTGCGTACGTCGCCGGGTCTGCGAATTCACCGCCTGCCGGATGAAAGCATCCCCGCGTACCTGGAAGCCGACAGCATCGAGGGCGACCCCGATTCCGACCTGACGCTGAACGGCAGCGCGCAAGTGCGCCGCATCGACGGCGTGATCAAGGGCGACCGCATCAACTACCGCAAGGACACCGGCGAAGTGGATGTCCAGGGCAGTGCGCGCATGATGCGCGACGGCACCTTGGTGACCGGCCCCAACGCCAAGTTCAACGTCGACAAATATTCAGGCCAGGTCGAAAAGCCCAACTTCTGGATGGGCGCCACCGGCGGTTTCGCCGTTGCCGAACACGCCGACATCTTCAGCAAGTCGCAGATGCGGCTGCATACGGTTACGTACAGCGGCTGCGCGTGCGAAACGCCGTCCTGGTACATCAAGGCCAACACCGTCGATATCGATTTCGACGAAAACGAAGGCGTGGCGCGCAACGGCGTGCTGTATTTCAAGGACGTGCCGATCCTGGCGTCGCCCTACATGACCTTCCCGGTCAAGAAAGAGCGCAAGTCTGGCTTCCTGATGCCGACGTACGGCACCACCAGCCAGGGCGGCTTCGACATTTCGTTGCCGTACTACCTGAACCTGGCGCCCAACTACGACATGACGGTCCAGCCGCGCTATTTCTCCAAGCGCGGCATGCAGCTGGGCGGCGAATTCCGCTACCTGGGCTCGTCCTATCTGGGCACCCTGGACGGCACCTATTTGCCCAACGACAACGTCACCAGCGAAGACCGCTGGATGTACTGGTGGCGCCACCAGCAGACGTTCTCGCACGGCTTCTACGCCGACTGGGACATCGCCAAGGTTTCAGACGACGACTACTTCCGCGACATCTCGCAGCTGGGCCTGAACCAGGCGTCGACCACCTACCTGCCGCAGCGCGGCCGCGTGGGCTGGGCGTCCAACTACTGGAGCACGTACGCACAGGTCTACAAGTACCAGACGCTGCAGGACCCGGACGCGCCGCTGGTGCCGCCGTACGACAAGGAACCCGAGCTCTACCTGCGCGGCGCGCGCTATGACTGGGGCGGTTTCGATGTCGACTGGACATCCACCGCCGTGCGTTTCCGCCGTCCCGATTTCGGCTCGACGGTTCGCTATCCGGATGGCGACCGCTTGCAGTCCTACCCGACGGTGTCGTACCCGATCGTGCGCCCGGGCTGGTTCATCATCCCCAAGGCGGGCGTGAACTACACCCAGTACCAGACCAAATGGTATGGCGTGGATGCGCTGGGCCTGAACGGCGGTTCGGCCGACGGCCTGCCGCGTTCGCAATCGCGCACCGTGCCGATCATGTCGCTGGACGCCGGCCTGATCTTCGAACGCGACACATCGCTGTTCGGCAAGGCGTCCACGCAAACGCTCGAACCGCGCCTGTACTACCTGCGCGTGCCGTATCGCGACCAGTCCAAGATGCCGGTCTACGACACGTCGCTGGCCGACTTCAGCTTCTCGCAGGCCTTTGAAGAAAACATCTACACCGGCGGTTGGGACCGTATCTCGAACGCCAACCAGCTGACGGCCGCCTTGACCACGCGCTGGCTGGACGCCAATACCGGCTTCGAGCGCATGTCGCTGGCTGTGGCGCAGCGCCTGTATTTTGAAGATCAAAAAGTCACGCTGCCGGGCGAAACGCCGCGTGAAAACGTGCGTTCCGACTTCCTGGTGGGCGCCAGCGCGGCACTGACCGACACGCTGAGCACCGACGTGGCCGCTCAGTACAATCCTTACCAGAACCAGTGGTCGCGCGGCTTGGTCAGCGCACGCTGGTCGCCGCAGCGCCTGACCACGGTGGCGCTGTCGTATCGTTATCAGCGCGATCCGCAACCGGGCGTTCAGTATCAGCCCCAAGGCCAGAACCAGGTCAGCCTGGCGTTGCAATGGCCGTTCAACAAGCGTTGGTACGGCGTGGGTCGCGTGGATTATTCCTTGCGCTCCGGGCCGTCCAGCACGGTGGCCAACACGACGGAATCCCCCCGTGTCACGCAGGCCATCGCCGGCGTCGAGTACAAGGGCGATTGCTGCTGGGTGGGCCGCGTGGTCTACCAGCGCTATGCTGTATCGGCAACGGACGCGAACTCCGCTGTGTTCTTCCAGCTTGAGCTGACCGGTCTGGGTTCCCTGGGAACCGACCCGATGAACCTGCTGAACAGAAGTATCCCCGGCTACACCAGCATTACACCGCCCGTGCCGGCTGGGACCACATTTGAAAGGTATGAATGATGCGTAGGTTGCACTCTTTGCGCCGCCTGTCCGGCAGTGCGCTGTTGTTGGCCTTATGCGCCGGCCTTCCCGCCGCGCACGCGGCCGAGCCAACAGGCCGGGCCGCGAACAATGGCGCCAAGGCCGCGCCCGCCGCTCAGAAAACCGCGCCGGCGCCCCAGGGCGAGCAGTTCGTGGACGGCATCGCGGCCGTGGTCGACAAGGACGTGATCACGTTGCGCGAACTGCGCGACGCGTCCGTCCGCATTTCGTCCGAATTGAAGTCGCGCGGCATCCAGGTGCCCGACGACCAGACCTTGCAGCACCAGGTGTTGCAGCGTCTGATCATGGAACGGGTGCAACGCCACGAAGCCGACCGCCTTGGTATTCGGGTCGACGATGCCCAGGTGGACCAGGCCATCCAGACCATCGCGTCGCGCAACAAGATCAGCGTGGCGCAACTGCGCGGCGAAATCGAAAAGTCCGGCACCAACTGGGACGCCTATCGGAAGTCGTTGCGCGACGAGATCCGCACGGATCGCCTGCGCCAGCGCGCGGTGGATTCCACCATCGTCATTTCCGACACCGAAGTCGATGCGTTCCTGAAGGACCAGCGCCGCAACCCGGCGTTTGGCGCCGCGCCGCAAGCGCAGCAGCAACCCCAACCGCAACCGCAGGCGCAGCCCGAGCCCGCGCCCGAGCAGGCCGCCGCGCCCTCGGGTCCGATGCTGTACGCGCTGGCCCAGATTCTGGTCCGCGTGCCCGAAGGCTCCTCCCCGGAACAGCTGGCGGTGCTGCGCAAGAAGGCCGAAGACATCCTGGCCCGCGCCAAGCGCGGCGACGATTTCGCCAGCCTGGCGGCAGCGTCCTCGGATGGTCCCGAAGCCTTGCAAGGCGGCGTGATGGGCGTGCGTCCGCTGGACGGCTGGCCCGACCTGTTCGTCAAGGCCATCGGCAATCTGCAAAAGGGCCAGGTCAGCAACCTGATCCAGAGCGGCAACGGTTTCCACATCATCAAGGTGATGGACCGCGGCACGGCCCAGCCGGCGCCCAGCCGCACCGCCCGCGC
>NZ_JBLVOL010000123.1:0-50260 GCF_053543755.1 Achromobacter semiaridum
CAGGCGCGGCTGGACTGGCTGGGCGACATCGGCTGCCATACCCTGGCCGACCTGCGCGCCCTGCCGCGCGCCGGCCTGCAACGGCGCAGCGCGCCCGACCTTCTGCCGGCGCTGGACGCCGCCTATGGCCAGGCGCCCGAACTGTATCGCTGGATCGAACCGCCCAACCAGTTTTCCCGGCGCATCGAGCTCATGGACTACGTCGAGCACACCGACGCCGTGCTGGCGGTGGCGCGCCGCCTGGCCGAACAACTGGGCGGCTGGCTTACCGCCCGGCAACTGGCAGTGCGGCGCGTGGTGCTCTGCATGGAACACGAACGCGGCCGCCATGCCCGGCCGCCCACCGAACTGGAACTGGCGCTGGCGCAACCGGTCTGGCAGGCGCCGCAGATCTTGCACCTGCTGCGCGAAAAGCTGAACCACGTCACGCTGGAAGCGCCCGTCATCGCCGTGTCGCTGCTGGCGCCCGACACCGTGGAACAGCCCGCCGTCAGCACCACCTTGTTCCCTGAGCCCGGCGGCACTGCGGCCGACCACGCCCGGCTGCTGGATCTGCTGGTGGCCCGGCTGGGCCGCGACCAGGTACGCCACGCCCATCCCACGCCCGACCACCGCCCCGAAGCCGCCAATTCCTGGGGCGACGCGCTGACCACCCCGCGCCCGCCCCAGCCCCTGCCGCCCTTGTTGGACCGCCCCTTCTGGCTGCTGGAAACACCGCTGGCCTTGAAACTGTCGGGCCATCGCCCCCAGTACGGCGGCCAGCCGCTGCGGCTGGTGCGCGGGCCGGAACGCATCGAAAGCGGCTGGTGGGACCCGGCCCTGACCGTGCGCGATTACTTCGTTGCCGAAGATGCGGCGGCCGCGCGCTACTGGATCTACCGCGAACGCGACGCGGAACACGCGCGCTGGTTCCTGCACGGGCTTTACGCTTAAGGCCAGACCCATGCAGGACGATCCCTACGACCCCACCGCCGACCCCTCCGACCCCGCCGCGTTGGCCACCCTGCCCGGCTACGCCGAGCTGCAATGCCAGTCGAACTTTTCCTTCCTGCAAGGCGCCTCGCATCCGGAAGAACTGGTCGCGCGCGCGACGGAACTCGGCTACGCCGCGCTGGCGCTGACCGACGAATGCTCGCTGGCCGGCGTGGTGCGCGCCCACATGGAAGCCAAGACCCAGAAGCTGCCGCTGATCATCGGCGCCACGTTCCAGCTGCGCGCCGCGCCCGACGCCGCGCCGCTGGGCCTGACCCTGCTGGCGCAAACCCGCGAAGGCTACGGCAACCTGTCCGAACTCATCACGCTGGCCCGCACCCGCGCCCCCAAGGGCGAATACCGGCTGGCCCCTGAAGACCTGACCCAGCCGCCCAAGGGCTACGAACACCTGCGCCAGTTACCGGAATGCCTGGCCATCCTGACGCCCGCCTACGGCACCGACGCCGACCGCCTGGCCGAGCAGGCGCGCTGGCTGGCACGCGTGTTTCCCACCCGCGCCTGGGTCGGTTTGAACCTGCTGTACCGGTCGCGCGACGACCAGCACCGCGCCGCCGTCGAACATGCCGCCCGCCAGGCCGAGCTGCCCGTCGTGGCGGTGGGCCAGGTGCAGATGCATGTGCGGTCGCGCAAGCCCCTGCACGACACGCTGGCCGGCATCCGCACCCGCCAGACCGTCGCCCAGTGCGGTTATGAATTGTCCGAAAACGCCGAACAGCATCTGCGCACCCGCATGCGCCTGGCCAACCTGTATCCGCCCGACGCACTGGCGCAGACCCTGGTGGTGGCGCGCCGCTGCGCGTTTTCGCTGGACGAACTGCGCTACGAATACCCCGACGAGGTCGTGCCGGCCGGCCACACGCCCGCCTCTTATCTGCGCCAGGAAACCCTGGCCGGCGCCCTCCGCCGCTTTCCCGCCGGCGTCCCGGAAAACGTGGAAGCCCAGATCGAAAAAGAACTCGACCTGATCGGCGAGCTGCACTACGAAGCGTATTTCCTGACCGTCTACGACATCGTCCAGTACGCGCGCAGCCAGGGCATCCTGTGCCAGGGCCGGGGGTCCGCCGCCAACTCAGCCGTCTGTTATTGCCTGGGCATCACCGCCGTCGATCCGGCCCGAGGCAACAACCTGTTTGAACGTTTCATCAGCAAGGAACGCAACGAACCACCCGACATCGATGTGGACTTCGAACACCAGCGCCGCGAAGAAGTCATCCAATACATCTATGACAAATACGGACGCGACCGCGCCGCCCTGACCGGCGTGGTCATCTCGTACCGGCCGCGCAGCGTGCTGCGCGACACCGGCAGCGCGTTGGGCGTGGACCTGGGCGTCATCGACGCCGTGGCGCGCGCCCATCAATGGTGGGACGGCAAAAAGGAAATGCTGCGCACGTTGGGCACCTGCGGACTGGACCCGGAATCGCGTGTGGCGCGCCAATGGGCGTCGCTGGCGCAAACCATGATGGGCTTTCCGCGCCACCTGTCGCAGCACCCCGGCGGCTTCGTGATTTCACGCGGCAAGCTGTCGCGGCTGGTGCCCATTGAAAACGCCGCCATGCAGGACCGCAGCGTCGTGCAATGGGACAAAGACGACCTGGACGCGCTGAAACTGCTGAAAGTGGACGTGCTGGCGCTGGGCATGCTGTCCGCCTTGCGCCGCACGCTGGAACTGGCCGGCCGGCGCCGGGGCCGGCCGCTGGCCCTGCAAGACATACCCGAAGGCGACGAAGCCACCTACGACATGATCTGCGAGGCCGACACGGTGGGCGTGTTCCAGATCGAATCGCGCGCGCAGATGACGATGCTGCCCCGCCTGCGCCCGCGCAAATACTACGACCTGGTCGTGCAGGTGGCCATCGTGCGCCCCGGCCCGATCCAGGGCGGCATGGTCCACCCCTACCTGCGCCGCCGCCAGGGCAAGGAAGCCGAAACCTATCCCAGCGAGAAGGTCCGCGGCGTGCTCAGCCGCACTATGGGCGTGCCCATCTTTCAGGAACAGGTGATGCAGATTGCCGTGGTGGCCGCCGGCTTCACCCCTGGCGAGGCCGACCAGTTGCGGCGGTCCATGGCCGCCTGGAAACGCAAGGGCGGCGTGGACAAATTCCGCATCAAATTGGTGGGTGGCCTGCTGGCGCACGGCTACAAGCTGGAATTCGCCGAAGCGCTGTTCCGGCAGGTCGAGGGGTTTGGCGAATACGGGTTCCCGGAAAGCCATGCCGCCAGCTTCGCCCTGCTGGCGTACTTCAGTTCCTGGCTCAAGCGCCACGAACCCGAAGCCTTCCTGGCCGCCCTGCTCAATTCCCAACCCATGGGCTTCTACGCCCCCGCGCAACTGGTGCAGGACGCCCGCCGCCACGGCGTCTGCGTGCTGCCCGCCGACGTCACCGTCAGTGGCTGGGAATCCGCGCTGGAAACCCTGCCCGCGGACCACCCCGGCGCCCAGCGCCGCCCCCGCCCGCATTCGCCGCCTTCCAACGAAGCGCGCCCGGCCGTGCGGCTGGGCCTGAACCTGCTGCAAGGCATGCGCGAAGACGCCGCCCGGCGCATCGAACAGGCACGCGTGGAGGCGCCCTTTACCGACACCGGCGACCTGGCCCGCCGCGCCACGCTGAACCGCCACGACCTGAACGTGCTGGCGGCCGGCGACGCGCTGCGCACGCTGGCCGGCCACCGCCGCCAAGCCAGCTGGGAAGCCGCCGCCAGCGTACAAAGCCGGGACCTGCTGCGCGACGCCGCCATCGTCGAAACGCAGGCGCCCCAGCTGTCGGCCCCGTCCGAAAGCCAGACCGTGGCCGCCGACTATCGCAGCCTGGGCCTGACGCTGCACAGCCATCCGGTCGCGCTGCTACGCCCCCAACTGGCCGCCCGCAACTTCCAACCCGCCGAGGTCCTGAACGGCTACCCCGACAAACGCGTCGCCCGCGCCTGCGGCATCGTCACCGTGCGCCAACGGCCACAAACCTCCAAGGGCGTCATCTTCGTAACCCTGGAAGACGAAACCGGCCCCGTCAACGTCGTCGTCCGCCCCGACCTGATCGAACGCCAACGCCGCGAACTACTCGGCGCCAAACTGCTGGGCGTCTACGGCACCTGGCAAAGCGTCGACGGCATCCGCCACCTGATCGCCCAACGCCTGGTGGACCTGTCCGACCTGCTGGGTGGCCTGGCGGCGCATAGCCGGAATTTTCATTGACGTCACGCGCTTGTCAACCTCTGGAATCGCCTTGCCCGCCAGGGGAACCCACGCCAAAGTCGATCGGATTTACGGTGCTCGCTGATCCCTGATTACAGCGCGCCACGGCTGGTCTATCATGGCTTTTTCGTCGTCGAGTAGTTGTAAGGAGCTTTACATGATCCGCAAGCTGATCCCTTTCCTTCTGATTGCCAGCCTGACCGCATGCGCCAATACCGGGACGTCTTCGTCCGGCGCGTCGTCGGCATCCAGCTCCTCCAGCGCGTCTTCCTCTTCCGGCGCGTCCAGCGCGTCCGGCGGCTCTACTTTCGGCGGATCATCCTATGGCGGGGCGGCAGGCGGCTCGGCCATGCCTGGCTATGGCACCAAGACTTGCGATGCGGCCGCGCTGCAATCGCAGATCGGCCAGAAGGCCACCACCTCTACCATGGAAGACCTGCGTACCCGCAGCGGCAGCAGCACGGCGCGCATTTTGCGCCCTGGCCAACTCGTGACCATGGAATACAACGCCACCCGCTTGAACCTGATCGTGGATGACAAAGACGTCATGACCGCGATTCGCTGCGGCTGATCCAGCGGCATCCAAGGCAGGACGGCGCCCGCCATCGCGGCCATCACCGCCCCACTGCCCGCCATCTTGCGCCCCTGCCGGCCGCCTCAGGCCGCGGGCGGCGTGGGTGGCACGTGGGGCAGGAACGCCCCCGCCACCTCGAACGCGCATTCCTCGCGCGCAATGTCGATCACCCGCGACACGATCGGGTTGACGATGTTTTTCTTGTGCACCGCGTAGTAATTGATCGTGGGCAGATCCGGCTGCACATTCAACCGGCACAGCGCGCCGCGCTCGACCAGCGGCGCGAAGTAGGCGCCGGGCAGGTAGCTGATCCCCAGCCCCAGCATCGTCAACTGCGCCATCATCCCCAGGCTGTTGCAGGTCAGCACCCGCTTGACGGGCAAGCCCTGTTCCGCGAACCACGCGTCATACAGATGCGACAGCGCGGAATTGGTCGGCTGCGAAATCACCGGATACGGCGCCAGGTCCTGGGGTGACAAGCGCGCCTGGAAATCGATGTCCAGCGCCGGGCTGGCCATCCAGACGTTGGTGACGGCGCCCAGGTGCGTGCAGTCGTATTGGTAGCTCCAGAAAGGCCCCGGCATGATGGCCAGGTCAAGCTGGTCTTGTTCCAGCCGTTCGTACAGCGTGATGCCACCGTCGATCTCGGGCATCAGCTGCACGCGCGGGTAACGCTGGCTGATCTGGTTGATCAGCCGCGCCAGCCAGGTCATGCCGACCAGTTCGGTCACGCCCAGCCGCACCACGCCTTCGAAACTGGCGGGGTCGGCCATGTTCTGGACGATGCGGCTGTTCAGGTCCAGCATCTCGCGCGCCAGTTCGAACAGCTTGCGGCCTTGCGGCGTCATCACCAGTTTCTTGGCGCGCCGCTCGAACAAGGGCGAGCCCGCAAAGGCTTCGAGTTCGCCCACCCGCTTGGCCACCGCCGATTGGGTCGTGTGCAGTTTTCGGGAAGATGCGCTGAAGCTGCCGAGTTCGGAGCTCCAGTAAAAAGCCTCTAGCTGTTTAAGGGTGTACATCGCGGCGGTCGAGGCGAAACGCATGGAAACCCTCACGTTACCATCGCGGCGGGCGGCGCTAGCCGCGCGGATGCAGGATGTCGGCCAGGAAGCGCTGCGCGCGCGGATGCGACGGCGCGCTGAAAAAGCGCTCGGGCGTATCCACCTCCAGGATCTCGCCGCCATCCATGAAGACGACACGGTCGCAGACGTCGCGCGCGAAGCCCATTTCGTGCGTCACGCAGACCATCGTCATGCCGTCCTTGGCCAGGCCCTTCATCACTTGCAGCACCTCGCCCACCATTTCGGGATCCAGCGCGCTGGTCGGCTCGTCGAACAACATCACCGGCGGCTGCAACGCCAACGCACGGGCAATTGCCACGCGCTGTTGCTGGCCGCCCGACAGCGAACCCGGATAGGCATCGATCTTGTTCAACAGCCCTACCCGTTCCAACAAGGCACGCGCCAGTTCAACCGCATGCTTGCGCGGCTGCTTGCGGATGTTGACCGGCGCGAAGATCACGTTTTCCAGCACGCTCATGTGCGGAAACAGGTTGAACTGCTGGAACACAAAACCGATCTTCTGGCGCAGCGCGTTCAGGTTGGCGCCCTTTTGATAGATGTCGGCCCCGTCGATCAGGATGCGGCCTTTTTCGATGGGCTCCAGCCGGTTCACCGTGCGGATCATCGTCGATTTACCCGAACCCGACGGCCCGCACACCACCAGCACTTCACCACGCGCCACCGCCAGATCGACGTCTTTCAGCACGTGATGGTCGCCATACCACTTGTTCACTTTTTCAAGCTTGATCATGATTCGTTCCGTTATGCCATGGCGCGCGCGCGGCGGATATGCAGGTCCAGCCAGCTCAAGCCGCGGCTCAGGCTGAAGCACACCAGGAAATAGATGATGGCCAGGATGCCGAACACCTGTAGCGGCTGGGTCAGCACCAAATTGTTGATCTGGTTGGCGGCAAACGTCAGTTCATTGACGCTGATGACGTAGCCCAGCGACGTTTCCTTGATCGTGGACACGAATTGGCTGGTCATGCTGGGCAACACGTTGAACAGCGCCTGCGGCAGCACCACCTTGCGCATCGTGGTCCAGTAGCCCACGCCCAGCGACCGGGACGCCTCGATCTGGCCGCGCGGCACCGCCTCGATGCCCGACCGGATCACCTCGGACAGATAGGCGCTTTCGTAGACCACCAGCGCGAAAATCAGCGTCCAGAAACCGCTGACCACCTGCCCCGTCAGCTTGGGCACCACGAAGTACGCCCAGAAGATCAGCATCAGCAGCGGCATGCCGCGCACCATGTTGACCAGCGCCTTGCTGGCGACGCGCAGCGCGCCGAACGGGCTGACGCGGGCCAGCGCAATCAGCAGCGCCAGCGGCAAGGACATCAGCAGCCCCAGCGCCGCCAGGATCAGCGTCAGGGCCAGACCGCCCAGGGGCCCGTTGGGGTATTGGCCGACCAGCAGCGTCGGCCAGTATTGCGACAGCAGATCAAGCACCGTGGCCTCCACGATTCAGACGATAACGGGCGTAGATGCGCGACCCCACCGCCATGATCAGGAACGATCCCAGCAGATACATGATCGTGGCCGCGCCGAAGGTGGCGAAGGTGCGGTAGGTTTCGTTTTCGATCTCGCGCGCCTGGTACGTCAGTTCCATCACGCCGATCGCCATCGCGACGCTGGTGTTCTTGAACAGCAGCAACGCGCGGCCGACCAAGGGCGGAATGGAAATGCGCAGCGCCTGCGGCACGATCACGAAACGCATGCATTGCAGGTAGCTGGCGCCCAGCGCGCGCGCCGCCTCGAACTGCGTCCACGGTATGGCGCGCAGGCCGCTGCGGATGTCTTCGGCGATGTACGCGGCCGACCCCAGCGCCAGCGCAATTGCCGCCAGCGACATCTCGGCGTTGTGATCGTAGAGCCACATTCGCAGCCCTTCGGGCAGCAGTTCGGGCATGCCGAAATACCAGAACAACACCTGCACCAACAGCGGCACGTTGCGGTGGTATTCGACATAGGCGTCCACCACCCAGCGGCACGGCGCCAGGTTGGTGGCGCGCACCACGACCAGCGTCACCGCGATGGCGAAGGCCATGATCCACGCAACGAAGAACAGTTGCACGGTGACCACCATGCCGCTTAACAGCAGCTGGTATTGGGAAGCGTCTAACAGGCTCATAACGCATCGGCCCCTGGCGGTTGCGCGGCCATCAGCCGGCGATGGGGCCGATCTTGAAACTGCGCTCCAGCTTGTAGGGGGTGGCCGGGCCAAACCACTTGTCGAACAGCTTGGCGGCGGCGCCCGAGCTTTCGGCTTCGTCCAGGGCCTGGTTCACCGTTTGCAGCATGCGCGGTTCGGACTTGCGCACGCCCAGGCCCCAGGGCTCGTCGAACACCGACTTGGCAATCACGCTGACGGGCGCCGTGGGCGGGCTTTGCAGCACCAGCCGCACCAGCACCAGTTCGGAGGCAAACTGCGCGTCCACCTTCTTTTGCTGCAAGGCCAGATAGGTGGCCGAACTGTCGCCATAACCAATCACTTGCGACTTGTTCAGGATGCGCTTGATCTCGCGTTCCGAACTGGAACCCTTGGTGGCGCCGATGCGGCGGCCGTTCAGCGCGTCAATGGAATCAAAGCCCGAGTCCTTGCGCACCAGCAGTTTTTGCGGGCTGACGTAATAGGCGTGGCTGAACGCGATCTGCTCGGCGCGATCCGGCGAATAGCCCAGGTTGGCGGCCAGAATGTCCACGCGCCCTTCGTTCAGTTCCGGCACGCGGGCCGCCACCGACAGCAGCTTGTAGCTGATCTTCACGCCCAGCTTGTCGGCAACCAGCTTGCACACGTCCACGTCATAGCCCACCAGCTGGCGCGTGGCGCCGTCCTGGAAGCTGAACGGCTGCGACGTGCCCAGCGTGCCGCAAACCAGCTCGCCGCGCGCCTTGATGTCGTCGACCTGGTCTGCCTGCGCGGCAGCGCCCACGGCCAGCGTGGCCAGGCCCAGGCAGGCGGCAAAGAAAGTGTGGCTTTTCATGGATGATTCCCCTTGTATGTTGTGTTGGTCAATCGGCGTTCACGACAGCTTGGCGCAGGCCTCGCGGATCGCGGAACATCCTTGCTTGATATCGTCCATCGACGCCGCGAACGACAAACGGAACGTGCCCGGTGCGCCATAGGCGTTGCCGTCGATCACGGCCACGCCGGCTTCGCGCAACAGGTAATGCGTCAGGTCGGTGTCGCTGGCGATCACCTCGCCCGAGGGCGTCTTCTTGCCCAGCAGGCCCGAGCAATCCGGAAACACATAGAACGCGCCTTGCGGCACCACGATGGTCAGCCCCGGCGCGCCGGACAGCTCGGCCACGGCCAGGTCGCGCCGTTGCTGAAAGACCCGCGCAAATTCCGCCACGCAATCCTGCGGGCCCGACAGCGCTTCCAGCGCGGCAGCCTGGCTGACCGACGACGCGCCGGACGTGCTTTGCGATTGCAGTATCGCCATCGCCTTGATCAGTTCGTCGGGCCCGGCGCCGTAGCCGATGCGCCAGCCCGTCATGGCATACGCCTTGGACACGCCGTTGACCACCAGCGTGCGGTCGGCCAGCTCGGGCGCCACCTGCAACGGATGCACCGTCGGTTCGCCCGTGAAATTCAGGCGGGCGTAGATGTCGTCCGTCATTAACCAGACATGCGGATGGCGCTTGAGCACTTCGGTCAGCCCGCGCAATTCCTCGGCGGTATAGACGGACCCCGTGGGGTTGCTGGGCGCGTTCATCATCAGCCACTTGGTGCGCGGCGTAATGGCGGCTTCCAGCGCTTGCGGCGTGACCTTGTAGTCCGACGCGGGAGACGTCTTCACCGCCACCGGCACCCCGCCATTGACCAGCACCATATCCGGGTACGACACCCAGAACGGGGCGGGGATCAGGACCTCGTCGCCGTCATTGAGCGTGGCGGCCAGGCCATTGAAAATCACCTGCTTGGCGCCGGTGCTGACGATGATCTGCGCCACGGGATAGTCCACGCCGGTCGCATCCCGCAGCTGCGCGCGGGCGGCCCGGCGCAACGCCACGGTGCCCTGCGCGGGCGGGTACTTGGTTTCGCCCCGGTTCATCGCGGCGGTGGCCGCCTGGCGGATATGTTCGGGCGTCGAGAAATCAGGCTCGCCTATGGTCAGGTCGATAATGCGGCGGCCCTGTTCGCGCACCTGCGCAATGATGGCGCGCGCGGCAACGCTGGGCGACAGCTTGATGCGCTTGATGCGGTCGGCAATGATGCTCATTGTGCGCCCCCGGTTTTTTCAAGAATGGTCTTGGCCAACCAGGGTTTGGTGTACGTACCCGCGCGCAGCTTGTCCTTGGCCACGGCTTCGTCAGCTTCTTTCTTTTGCGCCAATGCCAGCACGGCGGCCGCGTGTTCGGCGGGAATCACCACCACGCCATCGGCATCGCCCACGACGACGTCCCCGGGGTTAACGACCTGCCCGCCCACGGATACCGCCACATTGATTTCACCCGGGCCGTCCTTGTAGGGGCCCTTGTGCGCCACGCCGCGCGCGAAGCAGCCGAATTCGCCTTGGCCAAAGACGTCCACATCGCGCACCGCGCCGTCGATGACAAAACCCGCGATGCCGCGCGACTGCGCGTCCATCATCATCAGTTCGCCGACCAACGCGTTGCTGGTGTCGCCGGCGCCATCGACCACGATGACGTCGCCCGCCCCACCCATGGAAATTGCCTGATGGATCATCAAGTTATCGCCCGGCCGCGTCTTCACGGTAAGCGCCAGGCCGACCATGCGGCGCGTGCCGCCGTGCATCGGACGCAGGTCCGCCACGCCGTAAAGGCGATTCATGCAGTCACTGATCTGGGCAGAGCCGATATCGGCGAAGCCGGCCAGTACGTCGGCGGCCACGGCCGGCGCCGAGCGGGAAAGAATGCGAAATCCGATGGGAGTCATAAGAAAGTCGAAGGGGGTGGATGCGTCTAGCGGTTAAGCGAATACGCATTACAAGGCCCCCGAAGCCTTTCCTCAAAACGATATAAATTCCCAGCGGATCACGAATTTTTTTCTTATATCCAAGGCTCTAGGGTTATCCCTGATTCGTGATCAACCTTGATCGCCCCCGATCAATCATCCCCGCCGTTGTTCGCGCCCCGCGCCTCTGACAGTGCGATTGTCAGGTGCATGACCTTCTTTTTCAGCTGGTCGCGTTCTTCGGTGATGCGGGCCAGCACCCCGCGCAGGCGGGCCACTTCGGCAGGCAGATCCTCGATGTGCTCGATGGGGACTTCAGGCGGGGCTTCACGTGGCGGCGGCGCCTTGGCCAGACGCACTTCGCGCGCCGCCTGTTGCAGTTCCTTCTTGCCGCCGGCCACCGCCGCCGCCTGGCGCTCGGGCGGCAACGAGGCCACTGCCGCGGCGGCGTTGATCGAAATGGCGCCCTCTTTCACGGCACGCACCAGTTCGGGCGCGGCGTCCTTTTGGATTTTCTCGATCTGGCCCAGCGTATTGCTGCTGATGCGCGCGGCGCGCGCCAGCGCCTGGCGGCTGGGCACGGGCGGCGTCCACGAGATATTGGGCGGCAGGCGCGGGGCGCCATCCACGCTGGGCGGCGCGTCGGTTTCGTCCCAAGGCGGGGACCCGTCCGCTTCGGCTTCTGGCGGCGTCGCGGCTTCCGGCGGCGTGCGCGCCAGCAGGATTTCTTTTTTGCGCAACGCCAGCACGCCGCGCTGGAAGTCCGACACGCTACGTCGGCCCAGATGGTTTTCAATCATCCACAGGTGCACGTCTTCCATCGACTTGAACGTGGTGTTCTGACGCGTCTGGAATTCGATGCCGTGCTTCTTGCACAAGGCATAACGGTTGTGGCCGTCCACCAGCAAATCGCCCCACAACACCAGCGCATCGCGGCAGCCCTCGGCAAGCAGACTGCGTTCCAGCGCCTCGTGCTCGTCTTCCGTCAACGGGTCTATATAGGCGCGCAGGCCCTCGTCAATCCTGATTTCCATGGTGTCCAATTGGTTTATCTTGCCTAGCACCGCTACGTCAGCCCCTGGCCACGCAGCAGATCCTGAACCGCCGCCAGCCGTGCCACCGGGTCCGCCAGCCCCAGCAACCGGGCCTTGTCATCCGGTGGCAGGGGCAGCAGTTCGCACCAGCGATCCGCCACCCAGCCGCTGTCGTCCAGCCGGAACGGCGGCGCAAGCGGCATCCTGTCCGGCGGCACGCCCTCTTGCTGCCATTGCGCCACCAGCCGGCCCAAGGCGTCGGCGCTGGGCTGCATGGACGCCGGCACGGTCGTGGGCGGGTCGTCGGCGATGGGCTCGGTCTGGCCCATCCACAGGCCGTATTTTGCCACCTTGCTGGACAGCAGCCGGAACCGGCTGCCGCCAATACAGCGCACTTGCAGCAAGGCGGGCATGGGCGCGTCCCACGCCACGATGCGCGCCAGTGTGCCGACCGGCGCCAGCGTCTCGATGCCCTCCGGCGAACGCACTTCGTTGCCGGCCAGCAAACCCACCACGCCGAACTCGCTACCCTCCGCGATGCAGCGGCGGATCATATCCAGATAGCGCACCTCGAAAATGCGCAGATGCAGCACGCCGGCGGGAAACAGCGCGTTGGATAAGGGGAACAGCGGAATCAGCGCCATGGCCGGCTCCTAGTTGATGTGGAAGGCGGCGTCCACCGGCACCTGCATGGCCGTCACCATGGCGTTGGTCTGCGCCGCCATGCCGATCACCGCCAGCAGTTCGGCGTGCTGGCCGCGCGTCATGCCCTTGGCCTTGGCCGACGCCGTGTGCGAATGCACGCAGTAAGAGCAACCGTTGGCCGTGGACACGGCAATGTAGATCATCTCGCGCACGAGCGGCGGCAGCTCGCCTTCGACGACCATGACCTGTTTCAGTTGCGACCACACGCGCTGCAATTGCGCCGGGTCGTTGGCCAGCGCGCGCCAGAAGTTGTTCACGAAATCCGACTTGCGTGTGGATCGGATGTCTTCGAACACTGCCCATGCTTCGGGGCTTTTGCGGACCTCGTCGTCCGTCAGCAGTTTTACCGTGCTCATGTCGCCATTCCTTTATGAAGCCGTGGGGGTTCAAGCCGTGAATTTCAGCTGCGCTTCCACCCACATGGCGGCCCGGCATCCTTCCCAACCGGCTACAGTGCGTAGGTTGCCGGGCCGTGCGGTTTTGCGGGTCGGGCCTTCCATCATAGTGCGACGGCGTTTCCAGCAGCTGTCCGCCTTCGAACCAGGAACCATCATGCCCCAGCTATCCGCCTATCTCAGCTTTGACGGCAACTGCGCCGACGCCATGCGCTTTTACGAGCGCGTGCTGGGCGGACGCCTTGACGCCCTGATCCGCTACGCCGACGCGCCCGCCGATGCCGCCATGCCCGCCTTGGCCCCCGAGGACGCCGAGCGCATCATGGTCGCCCGCCTTGCGCTGGACGAACAGACGCTGCTGGGCAGCGACGCCACCAGCGGCCACCCGTACACGGGCAAGAAAGGCATGGCGCTGGCGCTGCTGTACCCCACCGTGTCCGATGCCCAACGGGTATTCGACCAACTGGCCGAAGGTGGCAACGTGACCATGCCGCTGCAAAAGACGTTCTGGGCCGAGGCGTACGGCGCGCTGGTGGACCGCTACGGCACGCGCTGGATGGTCAGCGGCGGCAAGATGACGCACTGAGGCGTCGGACCCCGTGCATTCCAGCGACCCGGGCCGCATGGGCGCCATCTTTCACTACGTGCATGTGATCTTGATCGCGGGCGTGATCGTCTCGGCGGTGGCCAACGAATTGGTCATCCTGCACCCCGACGGCCGCATCACCACGCCGGCCGCCGCCGCATTGCTGGGGTGGCCTGCGCTGTACCTGCTGGGCAACGGCATCTACAAGACGGTGGTGTACGCACGCTTTCCGCTATCGCACGTGGCCGGATTGGTGTTGCTGGCGGTGCTGGCGCCGTTGTCCACCGTTACCGACAGCCTGATGGTGGGCGGGCTGACCACGCTGATCATGATGCTGGTGGCGGTGTGGGAAAGCCTGTCGCGGCGCCGGGCGGCCTCGCCCGTCACCGTGTAGCCGTCCAGCGCGCAAGCATTGGGCGGCCTTGCGACGGGCTGTCGCCGCACCGACCCGCGCGTCCACCGATGCCGCAACGCCGCGTCACACGCCCGGGCGATGCAGCGCCAGCACCTCGTGCAGCGATTGCGCCGCGCGTTGCAGCACGGGCACGGCACGCAGCAGGTCGTCCAGCATGACGCGCGCCGTGGGCGCGTGGCAGGCCACGGCCGCCACCACGCGGTCCTCGGCGTCTTTCACCGGCACCGCCACCGCGCTCATGCCACGCACGAATTCCTCGTTATCGATGCCGATGCCGCGCGCGGCCAGGCGTTCCAGTTCTTCTTCCAACTGCGTCGGGTCCGTCAAGGTGCGCGGCGTGTTGCGCGTCAGTGTCAGCCGCGCCAGCACGCGGCCACGTTCCAGCCGGTTCATCGACGCCAGAAACAGCTTGCCGCTGGCGGTGCAGTGCATCGGCACATGGCTGCCCACGGCGAAAAACAGCCGCAAGGGCTCCGACGTTTCGACGCGTTCCATATAGACCACGCGGTCGCCGTCGGGCGCCGTCAAGTTGCAGGTTTCGCCTAGCGTGCCGACCAGTTGCGCTAGCACCGCGCGGCAGGCGCGGGTAAAGGCCGAGGCGCGCAACGTGGCCAGCGCCAGCGACGTGGCTTGCGGCCCCGGCACATAGCCCTGTTCGGTGGGCGTGGCCGCGACGAAGCCGGCGCGCTGCATCGCCGCCAATAGGCGCATCAAGGTCGACTTGGGCATGTCCAGCCGCTGCGCAAGCTGCGCCAGGGTGGGCGGATGCTGGGCGCGCGCAAGATGGTCCAGCACCAGCAAGGCCCGCAACGAGCGCGCTGCCTCCTGGTGCTGTTGCTGCTGTTGCTGCTGTTGCTGCTGTTGCTGTTGCTGTTGCTGTTGCGGCCCCACCGCGCCCGGCGGCTCCGGCGCCGATGCTGCACTGCGATTTTGAAACCGAAGTTGCATGTTCCGTTCCATTTGTCCGCCCCCACGCGTGTTGTGCTTTGTTCTACGCGCCTGCTTCCTAGAATCGCCACAGATGACGGCCGGGTGCGCAACGCAAACCGGCCGGATCGAACCAGTATATAAGTGCATCCCGCCGCGACAAGCAGGGAAAACGCGCCGTCACCATCGCGTGGGAAACCGGTGACGACGGCCGCGACGGCGATGCGACGACAGGGAGACAAGGCGATATGTCCGATACCGTGGATGTGATCGTGGTGGGCGCCGGCTCGGCCGGATGCGTGATGGCCAACCGGCTTAGCGCCGATGGCGCGCACGCCGTCTGCCTGCTGGAAGCCGGCCCCCGGGATACCTGCCCGTGGATCCACATTCCCATCGGCTACGGCAAGACCATGTTCCACAAAGTGGTGAACTGGGGCTACTACACCGACCCCGACCCCAACATGCTGGGCCGGCGCATCTACTGGCCGCGCGGCCGCACCCTGGGCGGCTCCAGCGCCATCAACGGCCTGATCTACATCCGTGGCCAGCGCGCCGACTACGACGCCTGGGAACGCGCGGGCAACCCCGGCTGGGGCTGGGACGACTGCCTGCCCTACTTTCGCAAACTGGAAGACAACGACCTGGGCGCGGGGCCGACCCGCGGCGTGAACGGCCCCTTGAGCGCCACGTCCATCAAAACGCCTCACCCTTTGGTTGAAGCGATGATCGCCGCCGCGCGGACGATGGACGTGCCCCACGTGCAGGACTTCAACACGGGCGAGCAAGAAGGCGTGGGCTACTACCAGCTGACCACGCGGCGCGGCCGCCGCTGCTCCACGGCCGTGGCCTACCTGCGGCCCGCGCAGGACCGGCCCAATCTGCGCGTGGAAACCGATGCGCATGCCATGGCCATCCTGTTCGAAGGGGGACGCGCCTGCGGGGTGCGATACCGGCAAGGCGGGCAAGTGCGCACGCTGCGCGCGCGCCGCGAAGTGGTGCTGTGCGCCGGCGCGCTGCAATCGCCCCAGCTGCTGCAACTGTCCGGCGTGGGCCCGGCCGCGTTGCTGCGCCAGTTCGGCATCCGCGTCGTGCGCGACCTGCCCGGCGTGGGCGAAAACCTGCAAGACCACCTTCAGATCCGGCTGATCTATGAAACCACCCAGCCCATCACCACCAATGACCAGCTGCGCAGCTTGCACGGGCGTGTGGGCATGGGCCTGCAATGGCTGCTGTTCCGAAGCGGCCCGCTGGCGGTCGGCATCAACCAGGGTGGGATGTTCTGCCGGGTGGATCCCGCCAGCCGCACGCCCGACACGCAATACCACTTCGCCACCTTGTCCGCCGACATGGCCGGGGGCAAGGTGCATCCGTTTTCCGGGTGCACGTATTCGGTCTGCCAGCTGCGCCCGTCATCGCGCGGTTACGTGCGGCTGCGCGCGGCCGACCCGTTCGAACCGCCATCGATGCAGCCGAACTACCTGTCCACCGAACTGGACCGCCGCATGACCGTGGCCGCCGTCAAGCACGCGCGGCTGTTGGCGGCCACCGAACCGCTGGCATCGCTGATGAAGCGCGAATTCCGGCCCGGGCCCGACGTACGCACCGACGACGAGATCCTGCATTTCTGCCGCGAATACGGCGCCACCATCTTCCACCCGTCGGGCACCGCCAAGATGGGTCCACGCAGCGACGCCCTGGCGGTAGTGGACGAACGCCTGCGCGTGCACGGCGTGCAGGGCCTGCGCGTGGTGGACTGTTCGGTAATGCCCACGCTGGTGTCGGGCAACACCAACGCACCCGTGGTGATGCTGGCCGAACGCGCGGCCGATTTCATGCTGGAAGATTTCAAGCTGGCACGGCGGCGCGCGGATCTGGTCGCCGCTTGATGCGATGGCGGCTGACTTTGCGGCCGCTTGTCGGATGCGATCAATAAGGATGTGAACGACGAACCTGAAGTCAGACCGGCACGCGGGCGCCGGCAGAAGCGCCCCCGCCTTCACCAAAGGAGACTGCAATGTCCAAGCAAAACGAAGCCGCGGTACGCAAGGTCGTCACCGCATCGTTGATCGGCGCCACCATCGAGTGGTACGACTTCTTCCTGTACGGTGTCGTGGCGGGCATCGTGTTCAACAAGCTGTACTTCCCCACGGGCGACCCGCTGGTGTCCACCATGCTGGCCTACACCACCTTCGCGGTGGGCTTTGTGACACGGCCGCTGGGCGGGCTGATCTTCGGCCACTTTGGCGACCGCATCGGGCGCAAGAGCATGCTGGTGATGACGCTGATGATCATGGGCGTGTCCACCTTCCTGATCGGCCTGGTGCCCACCTACGAAACCATCGGGCTATGGGCGCCCATTCTGTTGCTGCTGCTGCGCGTGTTCCAGGGCATCGGACTGGGCGGCGAATGGGGCGGCGCGGTGTTGATGGCCTATGAATACGCGCCACCCGGCAAAAAGGGCTTTTACGCGTCGCTGCCTCAGATCGGCCTGGCGATCGGCTTGTGCCTGGCATCGGGCACCGTGGCGCTCTTGTCGACCTTGCTGACCGACGAACAGTTCATGGCCTGGGGATGGCGCGTTGCCTTCCTGGCGTCGGCCGCCATGGTGCTGGTGGGCATGTACATCCGCCTGAACATCAAGGAAACGCCCGAGTTCACGGCGGTAAAGGCGAACAACGCCGAAAGCCGCATTCCGTTTTTCGACATGCTCAAGCGTTACCCGGGCAACGTCTTCAAAGGCATGGGCGCGCGGTATATCGATGGCGTGTTCTTCAACGTGTTCGGCGTGTTTTCGATTTCGTACCTGACGCAAACCGTGCAGATCACGCGCACCGAGGCGCTGACGGGCGTGATGGCCGCCGCGCTGGTGATGTGCTTTTTCATTCCGTTCTTCGGCCGGCTGTCCGACCGCATCGGCCGCACCCGCGTGTACTTCTGGGGCTCGCTGATTACCGCGCTGGCGTCCTTCCCCGGCTTCTGGCTGATGCTGAACAGCCAGGGCAGCGTGATGCTGATCTGGCTGGCCATCATCATCCCGTTCGGCATCTTCTACGCCGCCGTCTACGGCCCCGAAGCGGCGCTGTTCTGCGAACTGTTCGACGCCAAGGTCCGCTACACGGGGATTTCATTCGTGTATCAGTTCTCGGGCATCTTTGCGTCCGGCATCACGCCCATCATTGCCACGGCCTTACTGAAGACGGGCGGCGGGCAGCCGTGGCTGATCTGCCTGTACGTGCTGTTCGCCGGCGCGGTCTCGGCGTGGTGCGCCTGGCTGATCGGGCGCGGCAAGCCGGTGACCGAAGCCACCGGCAACACGGCGCCGCCGATTCCCGGCGCGGGATGGCGCAAGGCGTGAGGTCAGGCCGCCTGGGATACGGTCGACCCAGGCTACCTGATTGCGTTGCCTACCGCACAGCGGGGTCGGCGCTGGTGGCCGCCGCCCCGCCGGCGCCGGCATGCGGCGCCTGCACACCGGGCCAGCCGCCACCCAGCGCCTTGAACAGGGTCGCCAGCGCAATCTGCCGCTGCGTGCTGACCTCGATGTACGTCAACTGGTCTGTGAAGGCGCTGCGCTGCGCGTCCAGATAGCGCAGGTGGCTGTCAACGCCGCCGCGATACCGCGCTTCCGACAAGCGCATGGCTTCCTGGCTGGACTCGGCCAACGCCCGGCGCGACGCGGCTTCGCGTTGCAAGGTGTCGGTGGCGGCCAGGGCGTCGGCCACTTCCTTGAACGCCGTCTGGATGGTCGCTTCGTACTTGGCAACGGCAATGTCCTTGCGCACCGTCGCCAGGTCCAGGTTGGCCACATTGCGCCCGCCCGAGAAGATCGGCAACGTGATCTGCGGCATGAACGACCACGCGCGCTGCCCGCCGTCGAACAAGTTGGACAAGTCGGCGCTGGACGAGCCGTACAAGCCGGTCAGCGTGATGCTGGGAAAGAACGCCGCGCGCGCCGCGCCGATGCTGGCATTGCGGGAACGCAGCTCGTGTTCGGCGGCCAGAATGTCCGGCCGGCGCTCCAGCAATTCCGACGGCGCGCCCGCCGCGATGTCCTGCACCAGCACGTTGGACGTGGTCCGCTGCGCGGGCAGATACGGGCGCAGGTCGTTGACGCCCACCAACAGGCCCAGCGCGTTGCCGGCCTGCCGCACTTCGCGTTCCATGCGCTCGCGTTCGGCGCGCGCCTGCTCGGTCAGGCCCAGCGCTTCTTGATAGTCCAGCGCCGTGGCGGTGCCGGCCTCGCGCCGCTTGACGATCAGGTTCAGCGACGCCTCGCGGCTGGCCAGCGTTTGTTCGGTGACCTGCATCTTGCGCATCGCGCTGTCACGCGTGAGATACGCCTGAATCACCTCCGCCACCAGGCTGATGCACGTGGCGTGCGCGGTTTCCTCGGTGGCCAGATACGTTTGCAGCGCCGCGTCCGACAGGCTGCGCACACGGCCAAACAGGTCGATCTCGAACGAGGTCAGCCCGATGCCCGCCTGATAGCTGCTTTGCACGGCGGAACTACCCGTGCTGTTCAGGTCGCCCGGCACCCGCTGACGCGTGCCCGAGCCTTGCGCGTTGATACCCGGCAGCCGGTCGGCGCGCTCGATGCGGTATTGCGCGCGGGCCGCTTCAATATTCAGCACCGCCTGGCGCAGGTCGCGGTTGTTGTCCAGCGCCAGCGCCACCAGTTGGCGCAGCGCGTCGTCGGTGACGAAGGTCTGCCAATCCAGCGTGCCGGCGGCGGATGGGAAGGCATTGGCCGATGGATTGGCCGAGGTCCCTTCCGATGCTTGCCCAGCCGGGTTTCCGTCAGCCGGAAACTGCGTCGGGATCGGCGCATCCGGCCGTTGGTAGACCGGCGCCATCGAGCACCCGGCCAGCGCGGCCGTCAGCAGCAGCGCGCCCAGGCCGCGGGGATAAAAAGTCTGCATCATCACGTTCACTCCTGGGTCGCGCGCTGGGCGGGCAAGGCGTCCGGGGCGGGCTGCCCACCCTTCTTGCGCAGCAGCGACAGCACCCAGACAAAGAAAATGGGCACGAAAATCACACCCAGCAAGGTGGCGGTCAGCATGCCGCCGATCACGCCCACGCCCAGGGCGCGCTGGCTGGCCGCGCCCGCGCCACTGGCCAACGCCAGCGGCACCACGCCCAGGATGAACGCCAACGACGTCATCACGATGGGGCGAAAGCGCAGCTTGGCGGCCTGGATGGCGGCGTCCGCCAGCGAGTGGCCCTGCTCAAGCAGGCTCTTGGCAAACTCCACGATCAGGATCGCGTTTTTGGCCGCCAGGCCGATGATGGTGATCAGGCCCACCTTGAAATACACGTCGTTGGACATGCCCAGCACCGTCACCGCCAACACCGAACCCAGCGCGCCGATCGGTACGATCAGCATCACCGACGCCGGAATGGCCCAGCTTTCATACAGCGCGACCATCAGCAGGAACACCACCAGGAACGCCAGCGCAAACAGCATGGGCGCCTGCGCCCCGGCAAACTTTTCCTGATACGACAAGCCGGTCCATTCGTAGCCGATGCCGTGGGGCAATTCGGAAACGATCTTTTCAATGACGGCCATGGCCTCGCCCGTACTGTGCCCCGGCATCGCGTCGCCCGCGATCTTGAACGCGGGGTAGCCGTTGTAGCGGGAAATCTGCACGGGGCCGTTTTCCCAATCGGTCTTGACGAAGGCCGACAAGGGCACCATGCCGCCAGACTTGTTGGGCACGTTCAGCATCAGGATGCTCTCGGGCGTCATGCGGTCGCGCACGTCGGCCTGCACCACCACGCGCTGCAAGCGCCCGGCGTTGGCAAAGTCGTTGACGGTGGCCGAGCCATAGGCGGACGAGATCGCCGTGCTGATCGTGTCAAAGCCCACGCCCAGCGCCTCGGCCTTCTGGCGGTCGATGTCCAGGCGCAATTGCGGCGCGTCGGCCAGCCCTTCCATCATGGCGTAGGCGATGACGGGCGAACTGTTGGCCTTGGCCAGCAGCTGGTTGCGCGCATCGGTCAGCGCCTGGCGCCCCAGCCCGCCCCGGTCTTGCAGGCGCAGCGCAAAGCCGCCCGAATTACCCAGGCCGTCGATGGGCGGCGGGTTCACCGCCATGATCGAGCCGTCGTCAATCGCCGCGAAGCGCTGGTTCACGCTTGCGGCCACATCGGACGCGGCTTGGCCCTTGCCGCGTTCGGACCAGTCCTTCAGCGTGGGAAAGGCAATGCCCGCGTTCTGGCCGGTGCCCGAAAAGCTGAAGCCCATCACGGTGAAGGCATCGCCCATCGCGTCCAGCGACATCAGGTGCTGCTCGACGTCCGCCACGACCTTGTCGGTGCGCTTGTAGGTAGCGCCCGGGGGCAACTGCACGTCCACGATGACATAGCCCTGGTCTTCGGCCGGCACGAAGGATTCCGGCACGCGCACATACAGCACGGCCAGCACCGCCACGATGGCGACGTAGATCACCATATAGCGGCCGGTGCGCTTGACCAGGCGCGAGTTCAAGGCTTCGAAGCGGCCGGTCAGGCGGTTGAACATACGGTTGAAACCGCCGAAAAAGCCCTTCTTTTCTTCGTGGTGCCCCTTGGGGATGGGCTTGAGAAACGTCGCGCACAAGGCGGGCGTGAACGTCAGTGCCAAAAAGCCCGAGAACAGGATCGACACCGCCAGCGACAACGAAAACTGTTGGTAGATCACGCCGACCGAGCCGCTCATGAACGCCAGCGGCAGGAACACGGCGGACAACACCAAGGTGATACCGACGATGGCGCCCGACACCTGCTCCATCGCCTTGATGGTGGCCTCACGCGGCGGCAGGCCCTCTTCGGCCATGATGCGTTCCACGTTTTCGACCACCACGATGGCGTCGTCCACCAGGATGCCGATGGCCAGCACCATGCCGAACATCGTCATCATGTTGACCGAGAAGCCCAGCACCGACATCACCGCGAACGTGCCCAGCAGGCACACCGGCACGACAATGGTGGGAATCAGCGTATAGCGGAAATTCTGCAAGAACAGGAACATCACCAGGAACACCAGCACCATGGCTTCCAGCAAGGTGTGCACGACCTTGGTGATGGCCACGCTGACGAACTGCGACGTATCGAACGGCACCGAAAATTCAACGTCCTCGGGGAACGAGGCGGACAATTCCTGCAAACGCGCCTTCACGGCCTTGACCGTGTCGATGGCGTTGGCGCCCGGGGCCAGCTGCACGGCCGCGCCCACCGACTTCTTGCCGTTCAAACGGGTTTCAAAGTCATAGCTTTGGCGGCCGACTTCCAGCCGCGCCACGTCCGCCAGATGCACCACCGAGCCGTCCGCGTTCGCGCGCAGCACGATGTTGCCAAACTCTTCCGGCGAATCCAGCATGCCCTTCACCGCCAGCGTGGCCGTCAGTTCTTGCTCGGGCGAACCGGGGCGGCTGCCGAAACTGCCGGCGGGCACCTGCACGTTTTGCGCCGCGATGGCCGCGTTGACGTCCGCCACCGACAGGCCCACGCCCAGCAGCTTCTGCGGGTCGATCCACACGCGCATGGCCGCTTCGGCGCCAAAGAACTGCACCTTGCCCACGCCTTTGACACGGCGGATTTCGTTGTTGATGTGGCGCGCGGCGTAGTCGGACAAGCCCACCACGTCCTTGTGCGCGTCTTCGCCCTTGTACGTCAGGGCGTAAATCATCAGGAAGTTCGAGCTGGCCTGCTCCACCTGCAAGCCCTGCTGCGTTACCGCCGACGGCAGGCGCGCTTCGGCCTTCTTGATGCGGTTCTGCACGTCAACCTGCGCCAGGTCCGGGTCCATGCCCGGTTCGAACGTCACGGTGATTTCAGCGCTGCCGCTGGAACTGCTGGACGATTCGTAATACAGCATGTTCTTGGCACCGTTCAGCTCTTCTTCGATGACGCTCGTCACCGAATCGACCAGCACCGAAGCGGACGCGCCGGGATAGGTGGCGGCAATCGTCACCTGGGGCGGCGCCACCACCGGAAACTGCGACACCGGCAGCGACGGAATCGCCAACAGGCCCGCCAGCGAAATGAAGATGGCCACCACCCACGCAAAATTGGGGCGGCCAATAAAAAACTTGGACATGATTTACCTTTGGGTATGCACGCGGGGCACGGGCGGCTGCTTAGTTCGCGGCCGGGGCGGAAGCCGGGTCTGTAGCCGGCTTTGCTGCCGCGACGCGTTCCTTTTCAGCCGCCGGCGCCACACTGACTTTCTGGCCCGGCACGGCGGCCGACACGCCGCCCACGATGACGCGGTCGCCCGCCGCCAGACCGTCGACGATGTGCCAGTCCGAACCGCGCATGGTGCCGGTCTGCACGGGGCGCGATTCCACCACGTCGTCCTTGCCCACCAGCATCACCTGCGGCTTGCCATCGGTGCTGCGCGTGACCGCGCGCTGCGGCACCAGGATGGCTTCGGGGTCCACGCCCTGCTGTGTTTCCACCCGCACGTACATGCCGGGCAACAGCAACACATCGGGGTTGGCGAATTCGCCGCGCACCGACACCTGGCCCGTTGTGCGGTCCACCGCAATATCCGAGAACAGCAGCTTGCCGCTGCGCTTCTGGTCCGTGCCATCGACCGTGATCGAGATGCTTGCGCCCTCGCCCTGCCCCAGGCTGCCGTTCTGCAACGCCGCGCGCATGCGCAGCATGTCTGCCACGGGCTGGTTGAAATCGACGTAGATGGGGTCCAGTTGCTGGATCTTTGCCATGACGGTGGCTTCGTTCTGGCCGACCAGCGCGCCTTCGGTCACCTGCGCCCGGCCGATGCGGCCGGAAATCGGCGCCTTGACGGTGGCGTAATCGAGGTTCAGCTGCGCGGTTTCGACGTCGGCCTGCGCGGACCGGCGCGCGGCCTGCGCGCTTTTCAGCGTGGTGGTGGCGGTGTCGAAGTCCTGCTGGCTGACGGCTTCGATCTTCACCAGCGGCGTGTAGCGTTTCAGGATGGCTTGCGCATCGGCAACAGCGGCATCGGCCTTGGCCAATTCGCCCCGGGCGCGCGACAGCGCGGCCTTGAACGGCGCGGGGTCGATGCGGAACAGCACGTCGCCGGCCTTCACATCCGCGCCTTCTTCAAAGTTGCGCGTCAGCACAATGCCCGCCACGCGCGCACGCACTTCGGCCACGCGCACCGGTTCCACGCGACCCGGCAAGGTGCTGGACAACGCGTAGCGCTGCGGTTGCACCTGCACCACCTGCACCGCGCGCGGCGTGTCGGCCTGCGCCTGGCTGGGGGCTTCACCGCAGCCGGCCAGGCCCAAAACCAGGGCCAAAGCCGAACCCAACACCGTCAAGGGCAAGCGCCGCTTCAATTGATTCTTCATGTTTTACCTTGCGCCCCGCGGCACTGTTTTTTCACCAAGCTGCGGATGCTACATGAACGATTGATTTGAATCAATAAAGGTTCATTTGATTATCAAAAGATTATTAAGAAGATTTTAAAAGGCTCAACTTGTCAAAATCGCAAAAGTTTGCACAAGCTGAATCGTGCATGCTCCAATACGCGGCAATGGGGATTGGACACACTGACAGGGGCGAGCAATGGCGGACGACGCAGGGCAAGGGCACGAGCGGTTTTTAGTGGCGTTGGCATTGGCGATGGTGGACCAGCCGCGCGCCACGTTGCAGGAACTGGCCAAGGCCGTGGGCGTCAGCAAGGCCACGCTATACCGCTTCTGTCAGACGCGGGACCAACTGGTCCTGCGCCTTACCACGCATTGCGCGCACGTCATGAAGAAGGCGTTGGCGGATTCCCATCTGGATACCGCGCCACCGCGAGAGGCGCTGCGCACGCTGATCCACCAGAACATGGCGCACAAGGAATTGACCGCCTTCCTGATGTACAACTGGAAGCCCGACAACGAGCAGCAGCCCGACATCATGAACAGCTGGTCGGGCTACCAGGAATCGTTGGATGCGTTCTTTTTGCGCGGACAGCGCGAAGGCGCCTTCCGCGTGGACATCACGGCGGCGGCGCTGACGGAACTGTTCATCGGCGTGGTGACCAGCATGGTGGACGCCGAGCGGCGCGGGCGCGTCGCGCGGCTGGGCATTGCGTCCGTGGCCGAGCAGATGATGCTGCACGGCATCGCCGGCGAACCGGTGCGCGCACCGGTTGCGGCGACGCCGGCCTGATCAGGCGCCGGCGACGGGGCGACCGAAGAACGGGTAGTTCGGGTCGTTGTAGCCGTGGCTGGACGCGTGGCCCGGAATGACCCAGCCGTCCACGATGGCTTCGTCTTCAGGCGTAATGGTGACGTCCAGCGCCGCGTAATAGTCTTCCATTTGCGCCAACGTGCGCGGGCCGGCGATCACGCCGGTGATGATCGGATTGGCCAACACCCAGGCGGTCGCGAAGTGCCCGGGCCGCACGCCGCGCGTGGCGCTGTGCTGCACCAGCTGCTGGGCGATCTGTAGCGACTCTTCACGGAATTCGGTGGCCAGCATGCGGCGGTCGCCACGCCCGGCGCGGGTATCGGCGGCAGGCGCCTGGCCCGGCAGATACTTGCCCGTCAGCACGCCGCGCGCGATGGGGCTGTAAGGCACCACGCCCAGCCCGTAGTGCTTGCACGCGGGCAGGATTTCAACTTCGGGCCCGCGGTTCAGCATGTTGTAGTACGGCTGGCACACCACCGGTTGCGGCACGCCCATCTTTTCGCAAAGCCGCATCACCTCGGCAATGCGCCACCCCCTGAAGTTCGACAGCCCGAAACTGCGCAGCTTGCCCGCGCGGATCAGGTCGCCCAGCGCCCACAGCGCCTCTTCCAGGTTTTCTTCGTGAAAGTCGCGGTGCAGGTACAGGATGTCCATGAAATCCGTGCCCATGCGCGCCAGGCTTTGTTCAACGCCGCGCATCAGCCACTGACGCGAATAATGCGAATGGTTCGGGCCCTTGCCCACCACGTTGCCGATCTTGCTGGCCAGCACCCAGTCGTGGCGCTGCCCTTGCAGCAGCTTGCCCACCACCTGTTCCGAGCGGCCTTCGTTGTAGACGTCGGCCGTATCGATGAAGTTCACCCCATGGTCACGCGCCGACGCAACGATGCGCGCGGCCTCGTCGTCCGGCGTTTGTTCGCCGAACATCATGGTGCCCAGGCACAGGGGCGAAACGCGCAGGTTGCTGGAACCCAGACGGCGGTATTTCATGGGGCGATTCCTTTCTGATCAATGGAGTCGACGCGGATGAAGTCGACGCGGCGCGAACCCGGTGGCGGTGGTTCGCGCGGCGTTCATCCTACACCTGCGTTTCCTTGTCCGCATCCACCGCCGCCAGGATCTTGCCGAACAGTGCATCCGCGTGGGCGGAATTAAGCCAGCGCACAATCACCACCATCTTGCGTTCCGGTTCCACCCAGGTGAACGAGCTGCCCGCGCCCACGCCGAAGAAGCTTGTGGCCGGCACGCTGGGAAACACGCGGCCCTGGTCGTTCAGCCAGATCAGGTAGCCGTAGTACGGCGCGATGGCGCAGGGGGTGCGCATCGCCTGAATCCATTCGCGCGACAAGATCTGCTTGCCGTTGGCCTGCCCGTCGTTCAGCAGCATCTGGCCGATCAACGCCTGGTCGCGCGCGCTGATGGACATGCCGCCGCCCCAATGCGAGCCGCCCGGCACGGATGGCATGCGCTGGCCGTCGATCTCGACCCAGGCGGTGTCGTACCCCACCCATTGCCAGTCTTCGCTGGCGCCGATGGGGCGCGTGACGGCTTCGCGGAACACGTCGGGCAAGGGCTTGCGAAACAGGTGCAGCAGCGCGTACGACAGCTGGTTGATGCGTACGTCGTTGTATTCCCAATATGTGCCAGGGCGCTGCAAGGGGCGCGCGTCGCCCTTCTTGCCATCGGGCGGCACGCCGAAGGTCACGGCGCGATAGCGATCGGCCTGGTCCGACACGCCGAAGCGTTCGCCTTCCCATTCGCTGGTCTGTTGCAGCAGGTGGCGCCAGGTGATGTCGGCGTTCTGGCCTTCATCGAAGCCGATGCCCGGCACGCGCTTGCCCACGGGTTCGTCCACGTCCGGCAACAGGCCACGGTCATGCGCCACGCCCGCCAGAATTGCCAGGTACAGCTTGGCCACGCTGAAGGTCAGGTCGGCGCGTTCGGGCTCGCCCCATTCGGCCACCGTCTTGCCGTCCACCACCACCACGCCCGACACGGGGCCACGGTCGTGGATGGGGCCCAGCAGGCGGTTCCAGGGCGGCGGGTCGTTCAGGTGCACGCCAAAGTTGCCCTTGACGCTGCGGTCCCAGGTGGATTCGTGTTCATTGGCGAATTGGATCGCCTGCTGCATCAGCGTGTTCATGGTTTCCCTCGTTGTTGGGTTGGTCTTGGTCTTAAGCCGCCACGCCATCCGGGGCGCGCGCCAGGAATTCCATCGCGGCCTGCACGCCGCCCGGCTGGTGCGGTACACCGGCGGCGGCCAGCCCCATTTCAACGCCGGCCAGCGTGCCGCACAGCGTCAGGTCATTGAAGTGGCCCAGATGGCCTATGCGGAAGATGCGGTCGGATAGCTTGCCCAGGCCCTGCCCCAGCGACATATCGAAGCGTTCAAGAATGACCTTGCGCAGCGCGGCGGCGCCATGGCCTTCGGGCATCATCACGGCCGTCAGCGCGGGGCTGTGGGCGGCGGGGTCCAGGCTTAACAGTTCCAGCCCCCACGCCGCCACTGCCAGACGCGTGGCGCGGGCATGGCGTTCATGGCGCGCGAACACGCGCGGCAAGCCCTCGGCCTGCAACATGGCCAGCGCTTCGTGCAGGCCGTAAAGCAGATTGGTCGACGGCGTGTAGGGAAAATAACCCTTGGCATTGGCCGTCAGCATTTCGCGCCAATCCCAATACGAACGGGGCAGCGCGGCGGTATCGGCGGCAGCCAGCGCGCGCGCGCTGACGGCGTTGAATGCCAGGCCGGGCGGCAACATCAAGCCCTTTTGCGAACCCGCCACGGTAACGTCCACGCCCCATGCATCGTGGCGGTAATCGATGGAGCCCAAGGACGATATCGTGTCCACCATCAGCAACGCGGGATGCGCGGCGCGGTCGATCGCGGCGCGCACGGCGGCAATATTACTGGTGACGCCGGTGGACGTTTCGTTATGCACCACGCACACCGCCTTGATGCGGTGCTGGGTGTCTTCGGCCAGCCGCGCGCCGATCACGTCGGGGTCCACGGGGTGGCGCCAGTCGCTTTCGATGTAGTCAACGTCCAGGCCCAGCCGGCCCGCCAGCTTCTTCCACAGGCTGGCGAAGTGGCCGGTTTCCACCATCAACACGCGGTCGCCCGGCGACAGCGTGTTGACCAGCGCGGCCTCCCAGGCGCCGGTGCCCGACGACGGAAAAATCACCACGGGCGACTGCGTCTGGAAAACGGCTTTGGCCCCTTCCAACACGGCGCGGCCCAGCTCGCCGAACTCGGGGCCACGATGGTCGATGGTGGGCTGATCAATGGCGCGCAAGACGCGGTCGGGCACGTTGGTAGGCCCCGGAATCTGCAAGAAGTGCCGGCCGGACAAATGGGAATTCAGGGAAAGCATGCGTAGCCCCACAGTGGAATTATTTGTATACCAACGAAAGATGCGCGGCGATTCAAACGGCTTTTGACACAGCCCCGGCCGAGCAGGCGGACTTGCGGCATGCGCCACTCTATCCCATTGTTTTTGCACCGATAACCTAGGGTATACACCCATGATTGAAGTCGTTGCGTGGGGTTTATAGTCTAAAAAAACACGGGGAAAAGTTGGTATACCAATGAGCAGCAATCCTAGCCTGATGCGGGATTTGGCCGGGTCGGCGCATGCCGATTCAGCCCTGCCCGACGCGCCGCCGCAAGGGGCCGTGTCGCCGGCGCCACGCGCTGCCGGCAATGGCCGCACGCTGCCCGGCGCCGTCGCCGGGGCGTTGCGCGAACGCATCATCCAGGGTGAATTCCCCCCCGGCTCCCGCCTGAACGAACGCACGCTGTGCGACCTGTTGGGCGTGTCGCGCACACCGATGCGCGAAGCATTTCGCGTGCTGGCGGCCGAAGGGCTGGTGCAGATCGAACCGAACCGGGGCGCGCAGGTGGTGGCGCTGTCGGAAGCCAATATCCGCGAAGCGTTTGAAGTGATCGGCGGGCTGGAAGCCATGTCGTGCCGACTGGCGTGCGAACGCGCCACCGATCTTGAAATTGCGGAGATCCGCGCGCTGACCTACGAAATGATGGCCAGCCACGCACGCCATGACCTGCCCACGTACTTTCGCACCAACCGCGAAATTCACGAGCGCATCAGCCTGGCCTCGCACAACAGCCTGCTTAAGCAACTGTACGACGCGCAGAACGCGCGCATCCAGAACCTGCGGTTCGTGTCGAACGAAAACCGCCAGAAATGGGATCTGGCCATGCGCGAACACATCGACATGGCCGAGGCCCTGGACGCGCGCGACGCGGACCGCCTGGCCGGCATCATGCGGCAGCACTTGCAGCGCAAGTGCGAGGCCGCGCTGAAAAGCATCAACGCCGATGCAAGCATCAACGCCAATGCGGCGCCCAAGACCGCGCCTTCGTCCGACTCTGGTTGAGCCTGCCCTCCCAGCGCAAGGACGATAACGATAAAACCAGGGTGGCGCGGCCCGGAGCGAGATGATGGATACGCAGTACATGTAGTGCCTTCCACAGGAGCCTTCACCATGGCTGATAGTCGCTTCACACCTGCCTCACCCGCCCGACCCCGCCCCTACCGCGTCGCTCCCGTCGCGCCCCTACGCGCGGCCATTGCCGCCGCCCTCTTTGCCTGCGCCGGCCTGGCCGCCCAGCCCGCGCTGGCGGGCAAGAAAGACGACACCCTGCGCATGGCCTACGACCAGGCGCCTGAAAGCGTCGACCCGTACTTCAACAACGTGCGTATCGGCGTCATCATCGCGGCCAACGTCTGGGACACGCTGCTGTACCGCGACCCGGTCACGAACGAATACAAGGGGCAGCTGGCCAAAAGCTGGAAACAGGTCGACGACAAGACCATGGAATTCGAATTGCGCGAAGGCGTGAAATTCCATAACGGCGAAGAGTTCGACGCCGACTCGGTGGTGTACACGCTGAACTACGTGGCCGACCCGAAGAACAAGGCCGTTACGCAGCAGAACGTGTCGTGGATCGACAAGGTTGAAAAAATCGACAAGTACAAGGTGCGCCTGACCACCAAGGAGCCCTTCCCTGGCGCCAAGGAATACCTGTCCACCACCGCTGCCATCCACCCCGCCAAGTACTACCAGGAAGTCGGCCCCAAGGGCATGAACGCCAAGCCGGTGGGCTCCGGCCCGTACAAGGTGGTGGACTACCAGCCCGGCAAATCCATCACGCTGGAACGCAACGCCAACTACTTCAAGGACTCGCCGAAGGCGCAGCCGAAGATCGGCAAGGTGGTCATCCGCTTCATCCCCGACCGCCAGACGCAGATGGCCGAAGTCATCTCGGGCGGCGAAGACCTGATCATGAGCGTGCCCAAGGACCAGGCCGAACAGCTGGGCCAGATGCCCAACCTGCAAATGGTCACCGGCAACACCATGCGCATCGTGTTCATGCAGATGAACATCCAGGACGGCACCCCCGCGCCGCAACTGAAAGACGAGCGCGTGCGCAAGGCCATCATCCACGCCATCGACCGCGAATCCATGTTGAAGAACATCGTGGGCGAAGGCGGCGGGCTGATCAATACCATCTGCACGCCGTCGCAAGTGGGCTGCACGCAAGACGGCGCGCCCACCTACAAGTACGACCCGGCGCTGGCCAAGAAGCTGCTGGCCGATGCGGGCTACGCCAATGGTTTCGACATCGACATCGTGGCCTACCGCGAGCGCAACCAGACCGAAGCCATCATCAACTACCTGCAAGCCGTGGGCATCCGCGCCAAGCTCAACTTCTTGCAGTACGCCGCCATGCGCGACATGATCCGCGCCAACAAGGCGTCGCTGACGCATCAGACCTGGGGTTCCAACCTGGTCAACGACGTGTCGGCATCCACGCCCGTGTACTTCGCTTTCGGCAACGACGACATCACGCGCGACGCCAAGGTGCGCGACCTGCTCAACAAAGGCGACCACACCATTGACAGCGAGCCGCGCAAGGCCGCCTACAAGGAAGCGCTGGACCTGATCGCGCAAAAGGCCTACGCCGTGCCGCTGTGGACGCTGCCCGCCTACTACGTCGCCACCAAGGACGTGAACTTCAAGCCGTATTCCGACGAACTGGTCCGCTTCTGGGATATGAGCTGGAAGTAGCCCGGTGGGAAGTCACGCGCAGGGTAACGCCGGGCGGGCGACATGCCCGTCCGGCGGGCTGAAACGTTAGAGGAAGTCCTATGCTTTATTTCACGATCAGGCGCCTGGGCCTGGCGGCGCTGGTGGCGCTGACCGTATCGATCCTGGCGTTCCTGCTGCTGCACCTGTCGGGCGACCCGGCGCTGGCGCTGGCCGGCGAAGGCGCGCGCCAGGCAGACATCGACATGATCCGCAAGACCTACGGGCTGGACCGACCGCTGGTGGTGCAATACGCCGATTGGCTGTGGCACATCATGCAAGGCGACTTCGGCACGTCGGTGTATTTCAAGACCGAGGCGGGGCCGCTGATCCTGTCCAAGCTAAAGACCACCTTGCTGCTGGGCATGGGCGCGCTGGGCTTTGCGCTGCTGGTGTCAATTCCGCTGGGCGTGCTGGCCGCCATCTACAAGGGCAGCGTGATTGATCGCGTGTGCCTGGCAATTGCCGTGCTGGGTCAGGCCCTGCCGAACTTTTTCTTTGCGCTGATCCTGATCATGCTGTTTTCGATATCGCTGCGCATCCTGCCGGTGTCGGGCAGCGGCACGTGGCAGCATTTCGTGATGCCCGCGATTGCGCTGGGCTATTACGTGGCGCCGGCTTTCATGCGCTTGATCCGCGCCGGCATGATCGAGGTGCTGGGCGCGGACTACATCCGCACCGCGCGCGCCAAGGGCCTGCCCGCGCGCAAGATCATCTTCAAGCACGCGCTGCGCAACGCCATCGTGCCGGTCGTGGCGCTGGCCGCCGTGCAGCTGGGCTACCTGCTGGGTGGCTCGGTCGTCATCGAAACCATCTTCGCGCTGGACGGCCTGGGCTATCTGGCCTACCAGAGCATTACGTACAAGGACTATCCGGTGATGCAGCTGATTGTGCTGCTGCTGTCCGTGCTGTACGTGCTGCTGACGCTTGCCGCCGATATCGCCAACGCGTGGCTTGATCCGCGCATCCGGGTGTCCTGACATGACCACGCCTATCCTTACCCCTTCCGTTCCCGGCGCACCCGCCCCCGCCGCGATGGAACTGTCCGCATCCACCTTGCGCTGGCGCCGGCTGCGCCGCAACAAGGCGCTGCTGGCCGGCGGCGGCATCCTGCTGATCATCGTGCTGATCGCGCTGCTGGCGCCGTGGATTTCCCCCCACGACCCCTACTTCCAGGACCTGGCCTACCGCACCGCGCCGCCCGTCTGGTACGCCAAGGGCACGTGGCTGCACCCACTGGGCACCGACCAGCTGGGCCGCGACTACATGTCCCGCCTGTTCTACGGCGCGCGCATTTCGCTGTTGATCGGCGTCAGCGTGGCGTTGATATCCGGAATCATCGGCACGGCCATGGGCATGGCCGCCGGTTACTTCGGCGGCAAGGTGGACATGGCCGTGTCGTTCCTGATCACGACCCGTTTGTCCATGCCCGTGATCCTGGTGGCGCTGGCCACCGTGGCCATCGTCGGCGGTTCGCTGTGGGTGGTGATCCTGGTGCTGGGCTTCTTGAAATGGGACCGCTACGCCGTGGTCATGCGCAGCGCCACGCAGCAGGTGCGGTCGCTGGAATACGTGGCGGCGGCGCAGGCGGCCGGCGCGTCCACGTGGCGCATTGTGTGGGGCGAAGTGCTGCCCAACGTGGTGCCGCAGCTGATCGTGATTGCCACGCTGGAAGCGGCCAGCGCCATCTTGCTGGAGGCCTCGCTGTCGTTCCTGGGCTTGGGCGTGCAGCCGCCGCTGCCGTCCTGGGGGCTGATGATTTCGGAAGCCAAGGCGTACATGTTCTTTTCGTTCTGGCTGATCGCCATTCCGGGTTCGGCGCTGGCGTTGTTGATCTTCGCGATCAACCTGGCCGGCGACGGGCTGCATCAACTGCTGACGCCTGAAGAGAGGGCCTGACCATGGCCGACAAAGAAATTGTGCTGGACGTGCAAGGGCTGACGGTCGACATCGCCACGCCGCGCGGGCCGCTGCACGCGGTGCGAGACGTATCGTTCCAGGTCAAGCGGGGTGAAACGCTGTGCCTGGTGGGCGAATCCGGCTGCGGCAAATCGATGACGTCGCTGGCCATCATGGGCTTGTTGCCCAAGGCCGCCAAGCGCACGACACGCCGCTTGGCGGTGCTGGGCGAAGACCTGTCCACCGCGCGCAGCCGCCGTATCAATGCGCTGCGCGGCAGCAAGATGGCGATGATTTTCCAGGAGCCGATGACGGCGCTGAACCCCGCCTACGCCATCGGCGAGCAGCTGACCGAACACTACATCCACCACCGCCATGCCAGCCGGCAACAGGCGCGCGACCGCGCGGTGGAACTGCTGGAAAAAGTGGGCATCGCATCGGCCGGACAACGGCTGACGCAATACCCGCACCAGCTGTCGGGCGGCCTGCGCCAACGCGTGATGATTGCCATGGCGCTGATGTGCGGTCCGGAACTGCTGATTGCGGACGAGCCCAGCACGGCGCTGGACGTCACCATCCAGGCGCAGATCCTGCGCTTGCTGGCGGACTTGCAGGCCGAGCTTGGCATCGCCATGGTGCTGATTACCCACGACCTGGGCGTGGTGGCGCGCATTGCGCAGCAGGTCGCGGTGATGTATGCGGGGCAGATCGTCGAGGAAGGTCCGGTCAAGGACATCTTCGCCACGCCGCGCCATCCTTATACAGAGGGCTTGCTGGGCTGTATCCCCGTGCCCGGCCGCACCCCGCCCGGCGAATCGCTGGGCACGATACCCGGCGTGGTGCCGTCATTGGTGGGCGACTTGCGCGGCTGCGCCTTTGCCGACCGTTGCCGCTACGTGCAGCCGCAATGCCGCGACACCGTGCCCGTGCACGGGCACCCGCCGCATCAGCAATGGCGCTGCATCCGCGTTGAAGAAGGAGTCCTGGCATGAGCGCGCTGTTGCAAGCCGAAGCCGTCAGCCGGCAATTTTCGATCCGTTCAGGCATGTTCCGGCCGCGCAGCACGCTGCACGCCGTCAATGGCGTGGACCTGGCCGTTGAACGTGGCGCGGTGCTGGGCATCGTGGGCGAATCGGGCTGCGGAAAATCCACACTGGCCCGCATGCTGCTGGGCCTGACGCCGCCCAGCGACGGCGCCATCAAGCTGGACGGGCAAGACATCCGCCAGATGGACCGCCGCGCGCTGGCGCGTCGGGTGCAGCCGATTTTCCAGGATCCGTATTCGTCCCTGAACCCGCGCCGATCCATTGCGTCCATCGTGTCGCTACCGCTGGAGGTGCATGGCATCGCCAACCCCAAGATGCACAAGGCCATCGAAATGCTGGAACGCGTGGGCCTGCCGCCCCGGCTGGCCCACAACACGCCGGGGCAGTTGTCAGGCGGCCAGCGGCAGCGGGTGGCGATTGCGCGCGCGCTGGTCATGAACCCGGAAATCGTCATCTGCGACGAGCCGACGTCGGCGCTGGACGTGTCCGTGCAAGCGCAGATCATGAACCTGCTGATGGACCTGCGGCGCGAATTCAACCTGACGTATGTGTTCATCAGCCATAACCTGGCGGTGGTCGAACACATCGCCACGCATGTGGCGGTGATGTATCTGGGCCGTGTCGTGGAATCGGCGCCCACGGCCAAGCTGTTTCACGACCCGCACCATCCCTATACGCAGGCCTTGCTGGCGTCGGTGCTGACGCCCGAACCGGGCTTGGGTATTCCGGACATGGGCTTGGGCCTGTCGTTCCCCGACCCCTTGCATCCGCCGCCCGGTTGCCCGTTTCACCCGCGTTGCCAACATGCCATGCCGCAATGCAAGGTGGAGCGGCCCGCGCTGACGCTGCGTGACGGGTCCGTGGTGGCTTGCCATCTGTATCCCATGGCGTCAGGTTCCCCTTCGGCGGCCCCTGCTGCCATTCCCTCTTCTCTTCCCCACCCCACCGGAGCCCGGCCATGACCCGTGAGCAAGCCATCGCCCAAGCGGAACAGTGTTTTGATTCCGGCGCCTTTCGCGCCCTGCTGGCGCGGCGCCTGGCGCTGCCCACCGAAAGCCAGAACCCCGAGCGCGCCGCCGTGCTGGCCGACTACCTGGAATCCGAGATCCGCCCGGCGTTCGAAGCGCTGGGATTCACCTGCCGCACCCTGACGCATCCCAAGGCGCTGGCGCCCTTCCTGTACGCCGAGCGCATTGAAGACGCCGCCCTGCCCACCGTGCTGGGCTATGGCCATGGAGACGTCATCCGTGGGCTGGAAAAGGAATGGAAGGACGGCTTGACCCCCTGGGCGCTGACCGAAGCCGAAGGCCGGTGGTATGGCCGTGGCATTGCCGACAACAAGGGGCAGCACACCATCAACATGGAAGCGCTGCGGCTGGTGTTGGAAGCGCGCGGCAAGCTGGGCTTCAACGCCAAGTACCTGATAGAAATGGGCGAAGAGACCGGGTCAATGGGCTTGCGGGAACTGTGCGCCGAACATCGCGACATGCTGGCGGCCGACTTGCTGATTGCCTCCGACGGCCCGCGTCTTGCCCCCCAGCGCCCCACCATCTTCCTGGGCGCGCGCGGCAGCCTGAACTTTGATTTGTCCATCGAGGCCCGGGCCGGCGGCCACCATTCCGGCAACTGGGGCGGGCTGATTTCCAACCCCGGCATTCAGCTGGCGCACGCCATCTCGACCATCGTGTCGCCCACCGGCCAGATCCGTATTCCGGAATGGGTGCCAACCGAATTGCCCGCCGCCGTGCGCCGCGCATTGGCCGACTGCCAGGTGGACGGCGGCGCGGACGGCCCCGAGATTGAACCGGACTGGGGCGAACCCGGCCTGTCACCCGCCGAACGCGTATTCGGCTGGTGCTCGTTTGAAGTGCTGGCCTACAAGACCGGCAACCCCGAAACGCCCGTCAACGCCATCCCGCCGCGCGCGTGGGCACGTTGCCAGCTGCGCTTTGTGGGCGGCGTGGACCCGGACGACCTGATCCCCGCGCTGCGCCGGCATCTGGATCGCCACGGCTTTTCGATGGTCAAGATTGCGCTAACGCGCGAATCGATGTTCCGCGCCACGCGCATCGACCCGGACGATGCCTGGGTGCAATGGGCGGTGGATTCGCTGGAACGCACGTCGGGCCAGAAGACCGCGCTGCTGCCCAACCTGGGCGGCTCATTGCCGAACGACATCTTCACGGATGTGCTGGGCCTGCGCACGATCTGGGTGCCGCATTCCTACCCCGGTTGCTCGCAGCACGCGCCTAACGAACACCTGCCACCCGAGCTGCTGCGCCAGGCGCTGGGTTTGATGACGGGCCTGTACTGGGACCTGGGCGCGGGCGACACGCCGCCGCTGTCGCGCTGAGGTTTTCCGAGACTGGGCGCGGGGCGGGCTTGGAGCGGCCTGGCATCGACGTGGCGGCGACGCCCGCCCCGTGGGACCGACGTGCGACCGACGTGCGACCGACGTGCAACCGACGTGGCAGCGGAGTGGGCCGTGCGTCATTTCCCCGTGCGCAAGAAATCAATGAAGCGCCGCACCTTGGCGCTGACGTGGCGGGTGTCGGGATAGACGGCGTGCACCGGCTGGCGCGGCAACGTGTACGACGGCATCACACGCCGCAACGTGCCACGCGCCAAGGGCTCTTCCAGCAGCCAATCCGGCAAGGCGGCCACGCCACAGCCGGCTTGGGCAAAGGCGAGCAGCGCCGACGCCGTGTCCGCATGCGCCACCGGCGCCACGCGCAGCGCGTGGTCACGCCCCTTGCTGTCCGTGAGCCGCCAGTGGTCGATGCGGCCCGGGCGATTGGCCAACCAGGGCAAGGCGGCCAACGCCTCGGGCGAGCGCGGCGCGCCATGTTCGGCCAACAGCGCCGGGCCGGCTACCAACAGCAGCTTGAATTCACCGATGCGCGTGGCGCGGTAGCTGGAGTCCGCCAGCGTACCCACGCGGATCGCCACATCCAGCCGTTCGCCGATCAGGTCGGCTTGCGTGGAGCTGGCCTGATAGCCCACCCGAAGCGCCGGGTGCAAGCGCGCGAATGCCGCCAGCGCGGGCACGACGACGCGGTTGCCATAATCCACCGACGCCGTTACCCGCAAGCTGCCCGATAAAGTCGCCTGGCCGGATCGCGCCTGATCGACGGCGGCGCCGGCGTCTTGCAACAGGCGCACGCAATCCGCATGAAAGCCCTCGCCCGCCTGCGTCAGCGCCAGCCGGCGCGTGCTGCGCGTCAAGAGCGCCACGCCCAATTCCTGTTCCAGCTGCTTGACGTTGAAACTGACGACGGCCTTGGTCGTGCCCAACGCATCGGCCGCCGCCGTGAACGAACCGGCATCGACCACGGCGACGAAGATCGACAAGCGATTCAGATTGATCATGGGCCGCTTCATTGTCAAAAAAACACGAACAGTATATCGGCCCACAGGCGGTGTTTCCGCGACATCGAAATTTCTAGAATGGCGTTCTTTGTTGATTACACGGCGTTATTCATGACCGACCTGTCTACCCCTAGCCTGCGCCTGGCGCTGGACGCCCATGGCCGCATCGAGCACTGGATCGGCCACGCCGATAGCCCCGAGGCCGTGTTGACCGCCCTGCTGGACGCCTTTGCGCCCGAGTTCACCATGATTACGGCAGACGGGCAGCGGCTGCCGCCCGGCGCCCTGCCGGCCTTGTTCGCCGGCCTGCGCGGCCTGCGCCCGGGCTTGAAGATCCAGATCGACGAGCTGGCCGTGCGCCACGCGGACGCCGGCTCGGCGCTGTTGACGTATCGCGAACGCCACGCCTGGAACGGCGGCGCCACGCAGCGGCGCGCCAGCGCGCTGTTCATGGCGGGCGCCGATGGGCAACCGCAATGGGCGCACCTGCACGAGACCTGGGCCTGACGGTCGGGCTATATCCCCGACAGCTATAAACAAGCGGCAAATAAATCGTTGGCGGGCGCCACGCGATTCTTTAGAGTCCAACGCCTTCGCCCGCCTCAATACGGGGCGCGTGCCTATCCCAACGAGCCGCTGTCATGCCTACCCGATTCCAAGCCGTACGCCGCAACACCTTCACTACCTTGGCCCTGACGCTGACCCTGGCGCTGGCCGGCGCCGGCGCTGCCCACGCCGAACAACGCGTCGTCCGCATCGTCGTGCCCTACGGCACGGGCGCCGTGCAAGACACCATTGCACGCGCCATCGGCGACGAACTGGGCCAGGCGCTGGGCGCGTCCATCGTGGTGGAAAACCGCGCGGGCGCCGGCGGCACGGTGGGCACCTCGCAGGTGGCGCGCGCCACCCCCGACGGCAACACCTTGGTGCTGGCCGCCGCCAGCCACAACATTGCCGGCTACCTGTACAAGAACCTGAGCTACGACCCCTACAAGGACTTCACCGGCGTCGCCTACCTGGGCAACACGGGGTACATCATCCTGGCGTCCTCCAGCCTGAACGCGAAGACCACGGCCGACTTCATCCAGGCCATCAAGGCCAAACCCGGCGCGTATGACTATGCCTCGGCCGGCAACGGCAGCGCGTCGCACCTGGGCATGGCGTCTTTCCTGGCTGCCTCGGGCGCGCAGATGCAGCACATCCCCATGAAGTCCACGGGCGACGCCGTGACCGAACTGCTGGCCGGCCGCGTCCAGGCCGTCACCGCCGCCACCATCGGCGTGACCGCCTATCGCAACGACCCCCGCGTGACCTTCCTGGCCTACACGGGCAAGACCCGCTCGCGCTTCGCGCCGGACCTGCCCACCGTCGCCGAAAGCGGCCTGCCCGGCTACGCCTTCGATTCCTGGCTGGGCCTGCTGGCGCCCGCCGGCTTGCCCGCCGCCGAACGCGACAAGATCAACGCGGCCGTGAACAAGGTGCTGGCGGACCCGAAGGTGCAGGCGCGCCTGGCCTCGTTGGGCGTGGAGGCCGAAGCCAAGACCCCGGCGCAGTTTCAGGATCTGCTGAAAGCGGATTGGGAAGCGGCGGGCAAGTTGGTGGCGGCCTCGGGAGCCCGCGTGGAATGACCGCGAGCGCGGGGCGGACGAAAACGGGGGCCAAAAAAAAAGCCTCCGTCAGGAGGCTCGTCGATGGGGACGGATGCCGTCAAGCAACAGCCGGGTGATGAATTCCGCTATTGCGTGCTGCTGGGGCGCATCCGGCGTCTGGCGTGTGAAACGTTCGATGATGCCCATCAGCGACTGCGCCAGCCAGTCGGGGGATATCTCCGGGCGGAACAGCCCGGCTTGCTGTTCTGCGCGGACGTTGTCGGCAATCATCGTTACCAGTTCATCCTTGAGCGCCTCCGCTTCGGCCACCTGAAAAAAGCCGATGCGCGTCAGGTTGGGGTCTTCCTGCAAGATGCCCAGCAGCCGCAGCACGCCGCCCTGGATGCGCTCTGCCAATTCCGCGCCTTCTAGGCCCGCCGGCAAGCGCGCTTCGGTAATCGCCTGGCGCAAGCGCTGCGCGAACATGCCGACCAATTCGTCGTAGGCCGCCTGCTTGCTGGAAAAGTATTGGTAGAACACCGGCTGCGTCACGCTGGCGCGAGCCACGATGTCGCTGATACGCGTGTGCTGGAATCCGCGCTCCGCGAACTCCGCCGCGGCAACTTCCAGTAGCTGTAGGCGGGTGCGTTCGCCTTTGGTAAGACGCTTGTCTTGCGGTGCAGAAAGGGGTCGTGCCGTCATCATCGCGAGAAAGTACACCGCTTCCCCGCTTTTCGCCACTGAATCGTTTTGAAGTCAGTTGAAATCCCCGTAGCTTTTGCAACAACTTTTGATGCCCGCGCAGCAGTAAAGTAGCGCTATCGCCGTGCGCATATTGACCGTAATCCCGCGCGCGGCGGACAGGAGCAAGATCATGAAACGGTTTACAGGCCGGACGCTTGTCGCAGCATTGGCGCTTGCCGTGGCAAGCGCGCCCGTGATGGCGGGCGGACGCGGCGGTGGCTGGGGCGGCGGCGGTGGTGGTTACCACGGCGGTTACTACGGCGGTAATAATTACCACCACCATGGCGGTGGCGGCAGCAGTTCGGCCGGATGGTGGGTCGGCGGCGCGTTCGCGCTGGCCGCGGTGGGCCTGCTGCTGGCGGCCGATTCCGGCCCCACCTACGCACAAACCAGCGTCTACGCATCGCCCGGCGTGGCCTACACCAGCCCGGTGTACGCCGCGCCCGTCTACACGGCGCCGCCGGTGTATTCCGCGCCGCTGACGTCCGCCCCCTTGTATGCCGAACCCCCCGTTGCCTACGCGCAACCCGAGCCGCAATACAAGCCCGTGGAGTACGCAGCCGCGCCCAAGGTCAGCTCGGCGCAGGCCACTGCCACGGCCGAATGCCAGCGCTGGGCCATGAACCAAAGCGGGTACGACCCGGCGACCATCACGCAATGGACCACGCAAGTCATGGTGGACACCTACAACCATTCGCTGGATTCCTGCATGAGCAGCCGGGGCTACCGCGCCAACTGAAGCCCCTTTCCGGGTAATCCCGATTGTCCCCGCGCGCCGGCCTGCACACACTGCATGCCGGCGCGTTGCTTTACAGCGCCGTCGACATCCGCGGCGACCCAGCCGCGACACCAAGGGGAAGCCATGTTGAATTTCAAGCGGCTTGCGGGGCTTTGCGCATTCAGCGCGGCCTGCGCCGTCTCATCCACCGCCCTGGCCCAGGCCCAGGCCGACACCAAGTCACAGGCGCTGACCATCGTCGTGCCTTACGGCGCAGGCGGCATCGTGGACAACACCGCACGCGCGTTTGCCCAAAAGCTGGCCACGGAATTGGGGCGGCCGGTGGTCGTTGAAAACCGGGGCGGCGCGGGAGGCATGATCGGCATGAACACCGTGGCGCGCGCCCACGACGAGAACACGCTGGGCTTTACCGCCGTCAGCCCGGTAACGCTGTCGCCGCACGTGATGAAGACACTGTATGACCCGTTGAAGGACCTGGCGCCGGTGGCCGCCGTGATGTATTCGCCGGTGTATCTGGTGGGCGGCCCGAAATTCACGGGCAAGAATTTCAAGGACATGGTGGACCAGGCCAAGACGGACCCGGACGGCCTGTCGCTGGCGACGGCGGGTGTGGGGTCGCTGGGGCATTTGATGCTGGAACAGATCAACGGGCAGGCCAAGGTGCGCATCACGCACGTGCCCTACAAGGGCATGGCGCAGATGGTGCCCGATGCGCTGGGCGGGCAGTTCACGCTGATGCTGGTCAACGCGTCGGCCCCGGTCAATACGCTGATCCAGGAAGGCAAGCTGAAGCTTTTGGCCGTAGGGTCGCCGAAGCGGCTGCCGGGCTGGCCCGATACGCCAACCTTTGCCGAGCTGGGCTACCCGATGGCGAACATGACGTCCACCTTCGGCTTTTTCGCGCCCGCGTCCACCAGCGCGGCGTTTCGGCAGCGCATGAACGCGGTGATCAACAAGGTGGCGGCCATGCCCGACATCAGCAAGCCGCTGACGGATGCGCTGAACATCATGTCGCCGGGCAGCGTGGAGCAATTCGCATCACAGGTGCAACGCGAATACGTGGACAACGGCAAGATCGTGAAAGCGGCGAACATCCGCACGGAATAAACGGGGATGAACGCGGAAAAAGCGCGGACACAGCGTGGAATTAGGGGAGACGGCTTGTTCAGCGCCGCCAACCGCGCCAGGTGAAGACCCCGCCGGCGGCCAGCAGCAAGGTCGCCGGCAGTATCCAGACAAAGCCGGACGACGTGTAGACCACCTGATCGACGGGGTCGTAGTAGCGGCCCAGTTCGTTGAAGTCCCACTTCGCGTAGAACGCGTACCAGGCGTAAAAGAAGAACGCCGACAGGCTCAGGCACAGCACGGCGGCAATACGCGGCAGCGGACGTGACGAACGTGAAGAACGTGAAGAACGCGAGGAGCGCGACGGACTCGACGAACCCGACAAATTCGACGAATTCGACCGCCGCGACCAGCGTCCGGCGGCGGATTGCGTTGCGCTGGAATCGCTGCCGTCTTGCGTTCCGAGCCGTCTGCGGGATGCGCTGGCCGCCGATGCCGCCATCAACGCCATCACCACCACCAACGCCAGCCCCCCCAGCAGCACCAGAATGCCAACGCTAGCCCACATCCTGGGCCTCCAGCTGTGCCAACCACGCCTGGGCCTCGTCCCATTGCTTTTCGCTGAAAACGCGCACACCGGCGCGCCTCAGCAATTCCGCCGTCACGCCCACACCGGGTTGGCGCTTGCCTGCGAAATGGCCGTCGTAGACGTAGCCGCTGCCGCAGGACGGGCTGCCTTCTTTCAGGACGGCAAGGCGGATGCCATGCTGCCCGGCAAGCGCCAGCGCGGCATGGCCTCCCTGCACAAAAGGCACCGTGACATCCTGCCCCGTTACCGCGATGACGCGTGCGCCGCTGGCCAACACGTCGGCCGCGCGCTTGCCGGGTTCGATCTCGGCCGGCGGGCGCGGCACGGGCATGCCGCCCGCCACTTCCGGGCAGACGGGCACGACCCGGCCTTCGTCGCGCCAGCGCGCCAGCACTGCGTCACCGTGGGGCACCCCGCGCCCGTCGTAGCGCACGGGGTTGCCCAACAGGCACGAACTGATCAGCACATATTGCATGGGCAAGACCGAAGCTGACGATGACACCCTGACGGATCAGGACGCCGAGTCGTCCGACTTGCGCGTGCGGCGCGTACGGCTGGCCGACTTGGCGGGCGCGGCGTCGGCGTCGGCCGGGGCCGCGTTATCGGCGGACTGTGCCGCCCGCTTGCCGGCGGTTTTGGTCGCCGTTTTTGCCGCGGTTTTGGAGGCCGACTTCGTTGCGGTCTTGGCTGCGGTTTTGGTCGCGGTCTTGGTTGCGGTTTTGGTTGCGGTCTTGGCTGCGGTCTTGGCTGCGGTCTTGGACGGCGTCTTCGTGGCCGACTTGGCGGCAGGCTGGGCTTGCGGCCGCGGCGATTCCGACGCGGGCGCGGCCGGTTCGGAGGCACGGCGCAGCACGGCGCCCTCGAACGGGTCGGTGACCTTGGCCGGCGCCTTGTTGGCCGGTTCGCGGCGCGCTTCGGCGGGCGCTTCAACAAACGTCCACTCGGCAATGTTCACGGCCGGCAGCGGTTGGCGTGCTTGCGGCAACGGCGTGGGCATGGGCGGCAGGCGCGAGGGCTGCACAGGCTTGGACGCCTGGGCACGAGCCAGCGCGTCGGCGCGCATGGCATCGACCTTGGCGGCTTCACGAGCGGCGGCTTGCGCGGCTTGCTCGGCGGCGGCGGCAGTCGCGGCGGTAGCAGCCGTTGCGGCGGCAGCTGCCGCGGCGGCCTCGGCGGCCTTGGCAGTATTGGCCTGGACGTCGTCCGATGGATTCCCAGGCAGCGAATCGCCCGCCGCCGACTCATCGGCCAGGGCGTTCACGGGCGCGCCGTGACGGGCGCGATCGCGCCCACGGTCTCGGCCGCGATCACGTCCGCGATCTCGGCCGCCTTCGCGTCCACCGCGTCCCCGGTCGCGCTCGCCCTGGCGTTCAACGTCGCGATCCCCTTCGCGCGCGGCAACGGGGGCTTGCTCGGTAGTGGGCGCATCATCCTGCGCGGACTCACCCGTCAGCGGCGAAGCCTGGGGCGCGGCAAACGTTTCGTCGGCGTCGGCGGCAACGGGCGAGGCCGCATCCGCGTCAAACGAAGCAGCCTCGTCCTGCGCCAGCGTCTCGCCGCCGGCGTCGTTGGCGCCCTGCTCGGCCGCATAGCCGTTGGCCCGACCCGAGCGGCGGCCGCCGCGCGATTTGCGGGAAGAGCGTGATTGGGATTGGGATTCTTCCTGCGCCGCGTCGCCCTGCGCGTCGTCGGCTTCCGCCACAGCGGCCTGGCGCGACGGCGCGTTGCGCGCGCCGTTGCCATTTGCGGCGCGGCTCATGGGCAAGGACGGCGCGGCGTCGATGCTGTCGCGGTACACGTACGTGCCCGACTTTTCTTCGCGGCCCACGTCCAGCAAGCCGCGCGATTGCGCTTCATCCAGCAGGTTGCCGAAGGCGCGAAAGCCGTAGTAGGACTCGTTGAAATCCGGCTTGCGGCGCTTCAGCGCATCTTTCAGCGCCGATGCCCAGATCTTGCCGCTGTCGCCGCGTTCGGCCATCAGGGCTTCGAAGGTCTCGACGACCATGTCGACGGCCTGGGTCTTGCGGGCTTCCAGCTCTTCCTTGCGGCGGATTTCTTCGTCAGGCGTGCGGCGCTGAGCGGTGCCGGCCCCCGCGCCACCACGATTGTCGCGGCGGGCATCGGCCGTGCGCTGGCCTTCGCGCGCCAGGTCGTCATAGAAAATGAATTCGTCGCAGTTGGCGATCAACAGGTCCGACGTGGACTGCTTGACCCCAACGCCGATCACCTTCTTGTTGTTCTCGCGCAGCTTGGACACCAGCGGCGAAAAGTCGGAATCGCCGCTGATGATCACGAAGGTGTTGACGTGCGACTTGGTGTAGCAGAAGTCCAGCGCGTCCACGACCAGCCGGATGTCGGCCGAGTTCTTGCCCGATTGGCGCACGTGCGGAATTTCGATCAGCTCGAAGTTCGCCTCGTGCATGGGGGCTTTGAATTCCTTGTAGCGTTCCCAGTCGCAATAGGCCTTTTTGACCACGATGCTGCCCTTGAGCAGCAGCCGTTCCAGCACAGGCCGGATGTCGAATTTCTGGTATTTGGTGTCCCGCACACCCAGCGCCACGTTCTCGAAGTCGCAGAAAAGCGCCATGCTGACGTTTTCGTTGGGGGTAGTCATTTTCTTCTCCAAAGCCGCGGCGGCCACGTGCTTCGGGCCGCCAGATAGCGCTCATGATATACATATCCGGCTTCACCCCCCCGCCTTGGCGCAATTTTCCCCACGCGCCGCCTCGACCCGGCCCTATTTCCAACGCGGCCGTTCGGGTTCCTGACAGCATCCCTTAAGCCGGCGCTTACCGGCCCTTTCCCCCCGCTTTCCGGTGGATTGACTCGGCCGCGCGCTGGCTAGAATTCCCGACAATCCGGCATTCCGGCTCGGCGTGCCAATCCCTTCGGGCAAGATCCAATGAATCCGTCTACCGTCATCGGCGCCGCCGTCGGCCTGCTTACCCTTGTCATCGTCGTGGCGCTGTCCGCCACCGACGCCAGCATGTACCTGAACCTGCCCGGCCTGGCCATCGTGCTGGGCGGCACCGCCGCGGCCCTGTTCATCGCCTATCCGCTGCCGGAAGTGCTGCGCATCTTCAAGCTGGTGCGCACGGTGTTCCGTAATGACCAGCACGACCAGCAACGCGACATCGAAGAGCTGGTGTCGATGGCGCAACTGTGGATGAACACGGACGTGCACAAGGTCGAACAGGAACTGAAGAAGGTGTCGAACCCATTCCTGCGTACGGGCGTGCAGCTGATCATCGACAACACCCCCGAAGACCAGATCATTGAAGTACTGCAATGGCGCGTCGCGCGCTTGCGTGCCCGCGAACAGGCCGAAGCGCAGATGTTCCGTGTCATGGCCACGTTTGCGCCCGCCTTCGGCATGCTCGGCACGCTGGTCGCGCTGATCAACCTGATGGCCGTGCTGGGCGACGGCAGCATGACGATGATCGGCCAGCATCTGGCCGTGGGCCTGATGACCACGTTCTACGGCATCTTGCTGGCCAACCTGATCTGCAAGCCGATCGCGCTGAAGCTGGAACGCCGCACCGCCCGCCGCGTGGAATCCATGAACATGGTGCTGCAAGGCATTTCGATGATGTGTGAGAAGCGCGGCCCGGCCATGGTGCGCGAAACGCTCAATTCGTTCGTGCTGCACGTTGAAGACGAAATCTATGACGGCGGCCAGGGCGCGGCCAAGGCCAAGCCCAAGACGGAAGGCCAGGTCAAGCCGGTCCAAGCGTCCAGCCAGGCCGCCGCCCAGCCCGTGTCCATCACCCGTCCGGCCGCCGTGCGTCAATGAGCCTGATTTCACCTTCCCTGGCGCAGCGGATCGAACAGGCCCGCCAGGCCCAACTGCGCGCTCAGAAAGCGGCGGACAACAGTGGCTGGCGCCCCAGCAAAAGCGACCGCAAGGACCGCTACCAGCGCTGGCATGTGGACGAAACGCCCGAGCAGGACGCCGAGAACTGGCTGCTGAGCTATTTGGACCTGATCACCCTGCTGCTGGCGATGCTGGTGGTGATGCTGGCCGTCTCGCGCCTGCATGGCCAGGCAACGGAAGCATCGGGCAAGCCGATTGAATTGGTGGGCACGCTGGCCACGGCCGGGCTGCCCAAGTACGACGGCGAATACGCCGAGTTCGACGCCGTCGCCATTCCGGCCAGCTGGGCCGAGCCGCCCCCGCCGGCCGCCACGGCCGACGCCGCTCCCGCCGAGGACGGCGAGAAAGTAGCCGATGCCGCGCCGCCGCTTAAGGCGCCGTCCAAGGAGTCCTTGGGCCTGGGCGACCTGGCCAAGTCGGTGGATGTGATCATCAACGAGCAGTCGGTCAGCTTCCGCATCAGCAATGAACTGCTGTTCCCGTCCGGCCAGGCCACGCTGAGCCCGTCCGGACTGGACGTGATCAAGCGCCTGGCCACCATCCTGAACAAGAACGCGTACCAGGTGTCGGTGGAAGGCCATAGCGACCCGGTGCCGATCCAGACGCGCCAGTTCGCGTCGAACTGGGAACTGTCCAGCAGCCGCGCCACCAGCGTGCTGCGCGAATTGGTGCGCGACGGCGTGGCCGCCGACCGCCTGCGCGCGGTGGGCTATGCCGAAACGCGCCCCATCGAATCGAACGACACGCCGGCCGGCCGCGCCGCCAACCGCCGCGTCGAGCTGATCATGGACATTGCGCCGAAGCCGGCCGCGCCGAAGCTGGCCGCGCCGAAGCCGGACGCGCCGAAGCTGGCCGCGCCGAAGCCGGCCGCCACGGTGGACGCCTCGGCGGCGCGATCCTGAGCGTGTCTTGTCAAAGAAAAACCGGCCCAGGCCGGTTTTTTTATGTCGCTGTTTTCCCGGCGCATAGGCTGACAAAAGTCTCACGCCTGGGGTGGCGTAGCGACGCGCGGCGGCGTTAAGCTCGCCCCATCGGCCTGTCGGCCAGAACCTGGAAAAACCATGTCCTACATGTTGCTGATCGTCGAACCCGTGGGCCAACGCGCCCAGCGCACGCCCGACGAAGGCCGCCAGGCCTACGCGCAAATGGTGCGCTACGCCGAAGACCTGAAAGGCCGGGGCCTGCTGGTCAGCGCCGAATCGCTGAAGTCGGAATCCGAAAGCGTCCGGCTACAGGTCCGCAATGGCGAGCGTTCCTTGATGGACGGCCCGTTTGCCGAAGCCAAGGAAATGATCGGCGGCTTCTTCCTGTTGGCGGTCGACACCCGCGAAGAAGCGCTGGCGCTGGCAGCCGAGTGCCCGGCGGCTGAATGGGCCACGGTTGAAGTGCGGGAGCTTGGGCCGTGTTTCATGTGAACGCGCAGTGTCGTCATTGCGGCACTCCCCACATTTGCACGAATGACTGCACTTTCATAAACTGCATGCATCGAATGCATTTGGACGTATCGCATCATGGCTATGTTGACTGTCAGGAACATCTCCGACGAAGTGCACCGCGCGCTGCGCGTGCGGGCCGCCCAGCACGGCCGCAGCACGGAAGCCGAGGTGCGCGCCATTCTCGAAGATGCCGTCAAGCCCGAAGGCCGGGTCAAGCTGGGCTCACTGCTGGCGCGTATCGGCAGCCAGGCCAAACTGACCGACCAGGAAGCCGCCCTGTTCGACCAGCGCGACAAAACGCCCGCCACGCCGCAGGGGTTTGAATGATTCTTCTGGATACCAACGTCATCTCCGAGCCGCTGCGCCAGGCGCCGTCGGATGCCGTGATTGCATGGATCGACAGGCAGCCGCTGGAAACCCTGTTTCTATCGGCGGTCACGGTTGCCGAATTGCGCTTTGGCGTGGCCTGCATGCCTGCCGGCAAGCGCCGCAGCGTCTTGCAAGACAGTCTGGAACAACAGGTGCTGGCGTTATTTGCCGGGCGCGTGCTGTCATTCGACAGCGCCGCAAGCCAGCAGTACGCCGCACTGATGGCGCGCGCGGGGGCCTCGGGTCAGGCAATCGCCGCGCCGGATGGATACATCGCCGCCACCGCCGCCGCCCACGGCATGAGCGTCGCCACGCGCGACGTGGCGCCTTTTGCGGCGGCAGGCGTTTCAGTCATCGATCCCTGGCAGTCGTAGCGTCAGCAATTGCCTTTCTTGGCTTGGCCCGGCGGACAGAAGCCGCCACGGCCGCCGCCGTCATGCGGATCGACCACCACGGAGCCACTGGGGGTGTAAACGGCACAGCCGGACAGCAGCGAAACCAGCAAGGCAAAACTACAGAGCATCTTCATGTCGATATACAAGGCTAGGGTTTGAAACGCTGCGAGTGTATGGGGCACGCCTGCAACCAGGGCTGCACCTTGGTAACAAGCTGTTGGCCTTGGTAGTTACCCGAATATTGGCAATTTGATGTCAAGGGATGTCGATTTGAAGGAATGCCGATCGTCGTCCTGATACGCACCCCATCAAGGAGATTCCTCATGCGTTTCATGATCCTCGTCCGCGCCACGCCCGACAGCGAAGCGGGCATGATGCCCGACGAAAGCCTGCTGGCATCGATGCTGGCTTACCACGAAGCCCTGGCCAAGGCCGGCGTGCTGCTCGATGCCAACGGCCTGCACCCCACGTCCAAAGGTTGGCGCGTACAGTACTCGGACGGCCAGCGCCAGGTCATCGACGGGCCGTTTGCCGAGACCAAGGAACTGATTGCCGGCTACACCCTGATTCAAGTGCGCTCGCGCGAGGAAGCGATGCAATGGGCAATGCGCTTTCCGCAGCCCTTCCCCGGCCAGCGCTGCGAGATTGAAGTGCGCCAACTTTTTGAGCTGGATGAATTCGAACCCAGTAAGGAAGTCGAGCGCTTTCGTGACCTGACCGCCCCCGCCCGCTGAACCCGCCTTTGATCCCACCGCCCCTTCCCCGGAGACTCCCCATGCACAAGAAAATTTTCGTCAACCTTGCCATTGGCGACATGCAGAAATCGCAAGCCTTTTTCAAGCAGCTGGGCTTCACTTTCAACCCGCAGTTCACCAACGACCAGGGCGCCTGCATGGTCATCAGCGACGACATCTACGCCATGTTGCTGACGCGCGATTTCTTCAAGGGCTTCACCAGCAAACCGCTGGTGGACGCCACCAAGGCCACCGAAGTGTTGCTCTGCCTGTCGTGCGAAAGCCGTGCCGAAGTTAACGACGTGGTGGCCCGCGCCGTAGCTGCCGGCGGCACCGCGCCGCGCGAACCGCAGGACCACGGCTTCATGTATGCGCATGGGTTCGAGGACCTGGACGGCCATATCTGGGAACTGGTTTACATGGAGCCCGGCCAGGTCGAGCCATCCGGCCAAACCGGCCAAACCGACAAAACCGACAAAACCGGACAGGCATGACACAAGCGGCCACGCATCGCGCTATCGAGGCGGTCTGGCGGATCGAGGCCGCCAGCGTCATCGCCGGCGTCGCGCGGCTGGTGCGCGACGTCGGGTTGGCCGAAGAACTGGCGCAGGATGCGCTGGTGGCCGCCCTGGAACGCTGGCCCGACACCGGCGTACCGGACAACCCGGGAGCGTGGCTGATGACTACCGCAAAAAACCGCGCCCGCGACCGCTTGCGGCTGGACGCGCTGCATACCCGCAAGCACGAGCAGATTGGCCACGAGCTTGAAGCCTTGCAGGCAGACGTAGAGCCCGACTTTGTCGACGCGCTGGACGCCGCGCGCCAGGACGATATCGGCGACGACCTGCTGCGCCTGCTGTTCACCGCCTGCCATCCGGTGCTGTCCACCGACGCGCGGGTGGCGCTGACGTTGAGGCTGCTGGGCGGGCTGTCCACCGCCGAGATCGCCCGGGCGTTCCTGGCGTCGGAATCCACCATTGCGCAGCGCATCGTCCGAGCCAAGCGCAACCTGACGGCGGCCAACGTGCCGTTTGAAGTCCCCAGGGCCGAAGAGCGCGGCGCGCGGCTGGCGTCCGTGCTGGAAGTCATATACCTGATCTTCAACGAAGGCTATTCGGCCACCTCCGGCGACCACTGGACGCGCCCGGCGCTGTGCGATGAGGCACTGCGACTGGGCCGCATCCTGGCCGAACTGACCCCGAACGACGCCGAGGTGCACGGGCTGGCGGCGCTGATGGAACTGCAAGCCTCGCGACTGCACGCGCGCACGGATGCCCAGGGCCGGCCCGTCCTGCTGATGGACCAGGACCGCGCCCGCTGGGACCCCTTGCTGATCCGGCGCGGG